>NZ_JBHTLT010000029.1:0-69344 GCF_042679045.1 Sporosarcina contaminans
CGGCCAACAGGAAAGGGGGACTTTAAAAAATGAAAAAAAGTGAAATTGAGCGAGCTCAATTTCACTTTTTTCTTATTTAAAGCTAGTTATGTCCCAGCCTCTTTTTGTAGTTTGGCAACGCGGAGACTCGGAAACAATGTGCGCAGCTTTTGCGACAGTGGAAAGAATATTCGTTGCTCCTTGACGATCCGCTTGATGTGATGCGCGGACGTATGGGCTATGCATTTCATTGGCAATATATTGCGGTGGCAGTTGGTTAAGCGCTATCGCCATAATATCGTCTATGCAACGATGGCAATCGCAAGTTAGGTGAAGGCTTGCTCTGTTTTGATTTAACGCTTCCCTCACTACATCTTCCATTACATTGTGAACACCCATTCAAATACCCCCAGTATTTCGAATATAGCACATTTGTATATTGCAATCATTTTATATTGTACCATTCTATTCCTTTTTGGGAAGTATTGATTTCCAATATTTGTTGTTTTGAGACTTGTAATGCGTTGCGAGAATGGGATTATACATGGATACAGGGATGTAGGCGTGCGGGCATGGTACTTATTCGTTTTTTGGGGGGAATTATGCTGCTGGTAGAAAGTTTATGCGTGGGAGAGTTATTTTATGCGTTCGAAGGGCAGGGTTATGCGTGAGAGAATGGATTTATGCGCAAGTGAAAGAAGTTATGTGCTTAGTAGAGCATTTATGCGTAGATTAGGAAATTTATGCGGTCGCTGCAGGGATTATGCGGTTGGTGAAGATGTTATGCGTATGCGGAGATATTTTTTGTGCTCAGCTCAGAGGCACTATGAGAGCGGGTTTATCCGTTTTACGTAGAAGTTATTTGCAAGCGAAGAGTTTTAATGCGGCTGGCTTGGAGTATGAGTGATGTTTGCTGCTTGGCGATGCTTTTATTGTGCGTTACGTAAAAAAGCTCACGCTACTGTGAGCTTTCAGCTTGTTGACAAACGCTCGCATACTGCGTTGCTCGTCTCGCTCGTCCCCTCATGAACCTAAGTTCTATTCGGGTCTTCGCTCGACTTCGCGCCTTGTCTGACAAGCGTTTTCAAGCCAAGCTGGGCAAACACCTATCCCATAACTAAAAACCTTTAAAAGACTGTAGACAAAGTGAAAAAATACTTTGTCTACAGTCTGAAAGCTCACGCTACTGTGAGCTTTTTTGCAATGGGCAGTTTGCTATTGACGAGACAATCCTTTTAACAGAAATTGAATCATTCCATCAATCTCTTTTTCGTCATCCCACGTTTGGTCTGTTGCAATGATGTATTTGGTTGCAAAGTATCCTAATATCGTGGAGGCCGTTAGCCGAATGACCGTTGTAGGCGGCATATCAGCAAGCTGGCCTTTTTTTTGGTAGTGCGTAACGATTTGGACGAATCTTTCATATACTTGTTTCCCGACATGTTCGATGAATTGATCTTTTAATTCATCATGAAATGGAACTTCTTGCAAAAAGATTTTCACGACTTTAAGATTTTTCTCTAAGAATTCTTTTCGGTTTGCAATCATGGCACGCAAAAAATCCTCAAAGTGATCGAAATCCTTGTTTAGCACTTTGTTAAAGTCTTTTAATATTATAGGGCCGATCATTTTAAGCATCATTGGTGTGACGATGGAAAGAAGCAGTTCTTTTTTTGTCTTGTAATGGCGAAAAATTGTTCCTTCCGCAACGCCTGCCTTTTTTGCTATTTCATTTGTTGAAGTTGCGGCAAATCCTTTTTCCGCAAAGATCTCGGTAGCGGCTAAAAGGATTTTCTTTTGTTTATCCGTCAAAGAAGCCTCATTGTTCAGCATTTCTTCAAATCGCTGTTCTTCTGTCATGGACAAAGTCCTCCTACACTTTACGGTATTTACGTAAGATGATGATGTTTATTGTAATGAAAAGAAGCGAAAAGCCTGCGATTGCCAATAAGTCTATATAGATGGCAGACCAGCCGTATCCTCTTACCATTACATCCCGCAATGCGTCTGCTGCATAGTAAAGCGGAGTTACATAGCTAATCCAACTTAGCCATTTCGCAATCGTTTCCAAGTTAAACAAACCAGAAAAAAATATTTGGGGCACAACGACAATCGGTATAAATTGTATCATTTGCAGCTCGTTTTGTGCGAAAGAGGATAATAAAATACCTAATGTCAATGCAGTAAGTGAGAGCAAGAGGATTGTCAGTAGTACATACATAAATGCCCCTTCCATCACCATGCCCAACACATAAATCGCATAGGCAGCGATGATCGTCGATTGGATCATCGTAAAAATGCCAAAGCCGATTACATATCCTGCTACGATTTCCCATTTTCTTAACGAACTTGCAAGCAAACGCTCCAACGTTCCCTTTGTCCGTTCTCTCAGGAAAGATACTCCCGCAATGAGGAATACGAAAAAGAAGACGAAAAAGCCTAACAGCACCGGACCGAAGTAATCGAATTGCCCCATCTTATCTGAACCGTGCAAATACTCGATTGACGGCGATTGGGAATTTGCTTCCTGCTGTTGTTTCGGCATTGCTCCTTGCAGCCATTTCATCGTTGCGGCTGTGACGTTAGGGTCACTTCCTTCTAAGACAATTTTCATTTTTTCATCGATATATATAAGATAAGCATCGATTTCTTGATCGGCCAATTGTTCTTTCGCTGCAGCTTCATTTGAGATTGTTGTTAGTCTTACTCCGTCAACACTTAGGTGCTCAACAACTGATTCAGGCATTTGAACAAGGCCAACTTTCGGTTCGTAATCGCCGCCGTTAAATACAAAGTATAGCATCGTTAGCACTAATATTGGAGCGACAATGAGCAATCCTACTGTTCGTTTATCACGAATGATTTGCCTCAATATCCGTTTCACCATCGCCATTACTCTCATGCTTCTGCTCACCTCCAAATGACAGGAAAGCTTCTTCAATCGTCAATGAGTTCGTTTGTTCCTTTAGCTCAGCGGGTGTTCCGATTGCGATAAGGCGGCCGTCTCGAATTAATCCTAACCGGTCACATTTATCTGCTTCGTCCATTACATGTGTCGTAACGACGAGCGTCTTTCCTGTCTTCTTCAAATCAATAAACGCTTTCCAAATGCTTTTCCGTAAAACCGGGTCAATTCCGACAGTCGGTTCGTCCAATAATAAAAGCTCAGGCTCATGCAGCAATGCAATTGCCAATGACAGGCGCCGTTTCATGCCACCGGAGTAGTTCAATACCGTTTTTCCGATATCGTCTGACAGCTGAACAAGCTCCATCACTTCTGTTATGCGCTCGGCCTGTCTTTTGCCGCGCAAACGGTATAGCTCAGAAAAAAATTGCAAGTTCTCGAATGCGGTTAACTCTTCATAAAGGGCATCTGATTGTGCCATATAGCCGATCCGCTCCGATAATTTTAGCGATGGCATCCGTTCGCCAAAAAGAAAATTCGCGCCAGAAGTCGGTACATCCAAACCTGCCAACTCTTTTACTAATGTCGTTTTACCTGCTCCGGAAGGTCCTAATAACCCAAAAATCTCTCCTTCGTGAATTTCAAGATTAATGGATTTCAATACTTCGTGCTTTCCGAAACGTTTTGAAACGTTTTGAATAGAAATTGCCATTTTTGCACCTCTTTCAAAGTGAGTGATTACTCACTATTATAAATGATTTGCTCTGTAAATGAAAGTGAGTAATCACTCATTAATTAAATATAAAAATTCCAAGCCAATTACTCGGCTTGGAAACTCTTCTTCTATCAATCTTCTTTCTTCCATTCTTCTCGAAGCATACCCATCCGGATAGAATCATAATAATTTCCGTTCCAATAACGGACTTTCCGAATGCGCGCTTCCATCGTCATCCCCAACTTTTCAGCCACACGGATCATTCGTTCGTTGCCAGACCAAGTTGTCAGGCCAACGCGAACGAGCGGCATTTCATTGAATAAATGATCGATCCACAACGCCAACGCTTTCGTTCCGTACCCGCCACTCCAATAAGACGGATTGTAAATGACGATGCCCATTTCGAGCCAGAGCGATGGTTTATGCTCCCAATAATAGCTCACCATGCCGATTAGCTCGCCATCTACTTCAATTCCCCAATAATCATCTTGGGCAACGATTTTATCTTTTCGTTCCAAAAATGCTTCAAAAGTCATCGTTGAGTGTGGAAAATAGGGAGCATCCCATTTTTTCCACTCGGGGTTTTCCTCTTTAAAGCTTTGCTCCCATAAGGAATGTAAATCTTCTTCAATAATTGGGCGAATCGTTACGCCCTCCATTGTGTATGCCAAATAGGTTGCTCCAATTCTTATAGGTATTTCTCGAACCATCCCGTAATTTCGTTCAAACGCTCAACGCGCAAATTCGGTTTTCCTGTCCGAGACAAATTATGGTCTGCATCCGGGAAGCGGACGAATTCTGTTTCTTTCCCCATGCTTTTCAATGTAATGTATAGCTGCTCTGCCTGTTCGATCGGACAGCGGAAGTCTTTTTCCGAATGCAAAATGAGTAAAGGCGTTTTAACGTTCTCCGCATATTTGAGCGGTGAATGCTTCCATAATGTCTCGACGTCTTTCATATCCGCCGCAATTTGCCACTCGCTGAAATAATAGCCGATGTCGGATACTCCAAAGAAGCTGATCCAGTTGCAAATCGACCGTTGTGTCACTGCCGCTTTGAAACGGTCTGTATGGCCGACGATCCAATTCGTCATGAATCCGCCGTAGCTGCCGCCAGTTACGCCAAGACGCTGTTCATCGATCCATTGTTCTTCGGCTAACACATAATCGACAGCATCCATAATATCAGTAAAATCACCGCCACCATAATCGCCGCGCACCGCATCGACAAACTGCTGGTTATAGCCATGGCTGCCGCGTGGGTTGATATAGAGGACACCCCATCCTTGAGCAGATAGCAGCTGCATTTCATGGAAGTACGTATTGGCAAACATTGCATGCGGACCACCGTGAATATCGACGATGAGCGGATACTTCTTTCCTTCTTCATATCCGTAAGGTTTCATGAGCCAGCCATGCACATCCCAATCTTTCTCGCCTTTAAATACGATTTGCTCGGGTTGGATCAGTTCAACTTCATCCAAAAATTGTTTATTAAATGAAGTAAGTGCTTGTCTTTCCCCTGTCGCAATCGTCTGCTTATAAATTTCACCTGGATGCGTTAAATCGCTCACTGCTAGCAATGCAAAATCTCCATCTCTGTTCACGTCATAGCCATATACATGCTCATTTTCAGGCGTAGCAGGGTAGAGTTCTCCTTCAAGCGTTCCAAAATAAAGCCGGACATCACCCATTGTCGATAATTGGAAATACAATTGATTGTCTTTCGTCCAAACAACGCTTGGCGCACTTGCCCCTTGCTGATGATCTGCAACTGTATAATCTCCAACCGGCGCATCGACGCTTTCCGTCAAGTTGATCCGATTGCCGCGTCTCGTGTCATATACGTATAAATGCCCGTGCGTAGCGTTTTGATAAGTCCGATCCGAGCCGACAAAAGCTACGTAATGATCGTCAAATGAAAAACGAGCCCCTCCATAATAACCGATCTCATCGACAATAACAGTCTCCTCTTTCGTCTCGACATCGACTAAATACAGAGGCTGGCGAAATTCAAAATCTAAATTTTCCGCACGGTTTACACCGATGACCATTTTCTTGCCGTCATGTGAAACTGCCTGTAAAGAATGCTGGTAGCTGCCTTCCGTAAATTGCGAAACGTCTCCAGAAGCAATGTCGATCACGCCAATTTGACGATAAGAATCTTGCGGCAATAAACCAACGCCGTCCGCCTTATATTTCATTTTCGTAACACGTACAGGCTCAGGCAATTTCTTTTCGTCTTTCTTTTCTTTATCAGTAAACGTCTTGCCTTCTTTCACAGGGGCATCGAAATAGATTTTCGTGCCACATGGCGACCATTCAAAGCTAGACACTCCTTTTTCAAAGGAGGTAAGCTTTTTCGCTTCTCCCCCTTTGGCAGATAGCAGAAATAATTGGTTCTTTTCCTCTCGATTCGATAAAAAGGCGATTTGCTTACCGTCCGCAGACCATTTTGGCGAAGTAACACGATGATCGCCGTACGTCCACTGCGTCACTTCATCCGTTCTAAGGTCGATATGGTATAAGTTCGAGATGTATTTGTTTTCCTCTTTGTCGATATGCGTCTTAATGAAAACCGCTTCATTTCCATTCGGAGATAGTTGCGGATTCGTAACCGATTGCAAGTGGAACAGATCGTCTACAGAACTTTTTCTCTTCGTCATTTGGCACTCCCCCTTAATTGATTCCACTTACATGTTTCGCCACCCGTAACAATTCTCCTTCTTGGAAATGAAATCTTTTATTTTTTTGCACCGACATAGATTGATTGCGGACGGAATATTGTATTGTCGCTCAACTGCTCAATCGCATGCGCTGTCCATCCGACCATTCGAGCGATGCTAAACGTCGGCGTGAACAATTCAGGTGGCATATCGATCGATCGCATAATGGCCGCTGCATAATATTCAACATTCGTATACAGCTTGCGCCCCGGCTTATAGGTTTCCAATAAAGAGATGATCTCCTTCTCAGCAACTGTTGCCAAATCGAGCCAATGGTCTTTCCCAGTTAACTTTATGCATGTGTCACGTAAAATGATCGAACGCGGGTCCTCTGTTTTATAGACGCGATGTCCGAACCCCATAATTCGTTCTCCATCTTTTAATTTCCCTTCAATGATTGCCCGGATATTTTCAGGCGTTTGGATTTCTTCCAATAAATCGATGACGCCTGACGGGGCCCCTCCATGCAAAGGCCCTTTCATCGTGCCGATTGCAGACGTGATTGCCGACGTCAAATCCGACTCTGTTGAAATCGTCACCCGCCCCGCAAATGTTGATGCATTCAAACCATGCTCCATCGTCAAAAGCAAATACGTTTTTAGCGCCTCGACATGCACTTCTTCAGGCCTATTGCCTGTCAGCATCCATAAATAATTCGCCGTATGAGATAACTCAGGATCCGGCTGAATAACATGAGCAAAAATCGAATTTCGATAATGGCGTGCAACAATGACAGGCAAAGCAGCTGTTAGTTCAATCGCCTGATCTTCAATCGGCTTTGCCTTAAACTCCGTATGGCCGTATGCGGATATCGCTGTTCTCATCGCATCCATGATCGGCAAGTTTGCCGGTAGAGCGTCGATGATTGATACGACATGGTTTGGTAGCAGCCTTCCTTGTCTTAATTTCTCATTGAGATTGTGCAATTCGTTTTCGCTTGGGTATTGTCCATTCCATAAATAATACGCAACTTCTTCAAATGTTTTCCCTTCAACTATATCCTCAAGTAGTGTTCCGCGATACCGTAGCTCACCTTTCTCCCCATCAACAGACGCAATTGTCGTATGAACTGCTACGACATCCTTCAATCCTTTTGCAAACATGACCATTCCTCCTTTTCTCTATCATAATAGAGCTGTATAATTAATTAAATTAAATGTTTTTAATTAAATTGATTAAAATTTATTATCAAGGGTGATTTCAATGGACTATCAATGGTTGAAAACGTTCATCGTTGCAGCTGAAACGTTGAATTTTCGAAAAGCATCTGAAAAACTTATGCTCTCGCAGCCGAGTGTGACAGTGCATATCCGACAATTAGAGGAACGGCTTGGCGTGCAACTGTTTGATCGAGTGAATCATCGGGTTTCATTGACAACTGCTGGGAAAATGTTTTATCCACAGGCTGTTCAATTGGTTGACGATTTGCAAGAAAGCGTGAAGCGGATGCATGCTTTTTCACAAGGCTATCGCGTTGATTGGACGGTCGCTATTTCCCCGTTAATGGCAGAGACGATCTTGCCATATTTCCTACGTACATTTATGGATCGGCACCCTGAAGTGGAATTGACGATCCGCGTGGAAGAATCCGAGCTCATTGAGCAAATAGTTGATGGCGGTGATGCACATTTAGGCATTTCCGCAGTCGATGCAAAGCTGAAAAGCATTGAATCGATTCCCATTTACAAAGATCCAATCGTCTTCGTTATGCCTCTTGACCGCTACGATGAGGAAAGCGGGCCGCCGATTGACATTGCTGAAGTATTGCAAAAGCACTATTTGCTTACCCACCATCACCCTGTTTATTGGGAAGAGCTTCTATTATTGCTCAATCAAAATATACCGGGCATCCGGACAATGAAAGTGACGCAGGCGCATATTGCGAAGCGGTTCATACAGGATGGATTAGGCGTCTCCTTTCTTCCGCACTCGATCGTACGTCGTGAGTTAATGGAAGGCAGGCTCATGCGTCCACATTTTGATCTGTTCGACTTGCCAACTGTATCTTCATATGTGTTGGTGAAAAAGAAAGGTGAATTAGAAGAGGAATTCATCCAAGAAATATCGGAATCGTATTTTGGATAAGGTATTTGATCGAGTAAGATGAAAACGGGAGAATGCTGTGGAGGTGATTTTGTAATGAAAAGCATTAGCTAATCGCGAGTCAGCGAATCTAACGAAGAGTTCAATTTGTCGTATTAAAATGAAGCACTATTCCGTTCGTTTACGCTGACTCTTCTTTTCGATTAAGCAGTCTCATGCCTATGACTGTAGCTATGTACCTTAATCATTGTATAGGCATGAGACTTATTTGGTGAATTGATTATCTCGTACACAGTAAAGAACTGCACTGCTCGACTTAGGGCATAAATTGTCTGTTTCATGAGAAGAGCCAAGTTGAGCAGATACCCATTTTCATTGCTTAACCTTTAATGACTTATTTCAATTGAAATCTCGAAACCATTTGCTGCAATGTCTCAGCCATCGAGCTAAGGACTGAGGAAGAAGCGGAGATTTCCTGCATTGTTGCACTCTGTTCCTCGGCAGCAGCGACAATATTTTGTGCATTGGCATCAGAACGTTCGGACATGGCTGCGACGTCATCAATTAGCCGTTTCACTTGCTGCGCACTGTCATTGATTGTTTTACTTATTTCAGCAATGTCAACAGCTTGTCGTGAAACATCGTCAATATGGTGAGAGATGTCCTCAAATCCTTTTCCGGTTTGACGAATCATACCAAGCCCTTCGTCCGCATTCGTCTTGGACATTTCCATTGCTTTTATTGCCCCATCAACTTCTTGCTGTATTTCGCTAATTAAATCGCTTATTTGGGCTGCAGCATTACCGCTGTCGGATGCTAAGTTCCCGACTTCTGCAGCAACGACGGCAAATCCTTTTCCGTGCTCGCCTGCTCTAGCTGCTTCTATGGAGGCATTCAGGGCGAGTAGGTTCGTTTGCTCTGCAATTTTCGTAATCATCGTAACAATATTTCCGATTTCTAACGATTTTGTATGCAGCGATTCGACTACAGAAGCAGTGCGGACTGTTGACTCTTGTATCTCCGACATTTTATCAATCGTTGAGGACATCCGTTTCATTCCTTCATTCGACAATTTTGTCGTAGCAACCGACAAATCGGAAACTAACTGAATTGATAGGATCGCTTTATCCAATTGATTCGCCATCTCATCAACGATCGTGCTGCTAAATTTCGTGCTCTTCATTTGGGCTGCCGATCCCTCGGATACTTCGATGACTGAATTCGTAATTTGCTCCGATGCTTTCGCGGATTCATCAGCACTTGTTGCAAATTGTACAGAAGTAGAAGAGAGCGTATCGATATTTTCTATCAACTCAGCCATCAATTCCTTTAAATTTCTTAACATCAAGTTAAAGTCCTGTCCTAACTGCCCCACTTCATCTTTCGTCGGAATTTGAAGCAGATCGATGGAAAGATCTCCAGCTGCCATCTTTTTAAAATTTTCCGACAGATCAATGATTGGTCGTTGAATCGTTCTTTTTAAATAACGAATTGCAAAAAGGGCGATAATAACTGCCAAGATTGAACTGGTCGATAACGCAAGAAGGACGGTATTATATAATTGATCACCTTCCTGTTCAATCTCCTCCAATTCCTTTCTATGAATCTCATTTAAATTACTAAGCTCATCCAACATTGAATTGACCGTGAGCACTGCGTCGTAAGAAGCTACGGTTGCTTTTTCGACTTCCTTCTTTTTGCTAAGTGCCAAAATTTCATTAATTTGCGAAATGAATTCTTCCCATTTCTCTTGCGACAAAGAAACTTTGTTGTTTTGGTCGGCCATAAGCGCCGCATAAGTCCCGACAATTTCATTGGCCTGTTCCATCTCGGCCTCGATTTGACGCTCATAATCCTCTTTGAACTCTTTATCCCTCGACAATATATGCCGTTGTGAAAAGGCCATTATGTTTTGCATTCTTTTTTCCAAAGCATTGATCGTATCGATTTTAGGTACAATAACTTTGTTCGTTGTCTCAGTATTTTGATTCAATTTACTTGAACTTATAAAGCCAACGGAACCCATTCCAATGATCAAAATTATCATTGCAATGAACATTGTTGAAATCTTTTTTCCTACTGTCCACCGCATCGGTAAGTCTCCTTTTAATGTAAAATAATATAGTTCCAATGTACCACGCACGATCGATTATGCCTATAGAAATTTATATGACAACGATGAAAATTATCGTTTTAATAGTACTTTCACATTATTTATTGAATAAAAAAAGCTTTCCAATCTTCTTCAGAAAGGAAAGCTGTTTGTTTACTGTTTCACATGTTGTTTCAACGATCTTCTTAAAATTTTTCCTGTCGTGTTTTTCGGCAATTCATCTAAGAAATCAATCGTTTCTGGAATTTTGTATTTCGCAAGGCGTTTTGCGCAAAACTCTTTCAGTGCCTTTTCTTCCAATTGTGCTCCTTTTTTCAATACAACAAACGCTTGCACCTCTTCCCCGAAATCGGGATCTGGAACGCCGATAACCGCGGCTTCCACAATATCTGGATGGGCAAATAAAACCTCCTCGACTTCCCGTGGATACACATTGTAGCCACCGACTATTATCATATCTTTTTTACGATCAACAATATAGAAATAGCCATTCTCGTCCTGCCGCGCCAAATCTCCTGTATATAGCCAACCATCGCGAATTGCAACTGCTGTTTCTTCAGGCATTTTGTAATATCCTTTCATGACATTCGGACCGCGCACGATGAGCTCGCCTACTTCGCCGACTGGCACTTCATCCCCATACTCATCAACGACTTTGTTTTCTACGTTGACGATATTCGTTCCGATTGAACCCGGTACCCGTTCACGGTCGAGCGGATTGAAGCAAGTGACCGGAGACGCTTCGGACAGACCATATCCTTCTGAAACTCTCACGTTGAATTTTTCCTCGAAGTTATGCAATAAAGCGACTGGTAGTGACGCTCCACCAGAAATGGCAAGACGGATTGAATCGAAATCTTCTGTTTTGCCTTCTGGATATTGATAAAGGAAATTGAACATCGTCGGCACACCGGCAAATACAGTCGCTTGCTCAGATTTTATCGTGTTGAACACTTCCGACGGACTGAATCGCGGAAGGAGCAAAACGGTCGCACCTTTTAAAAGCGGCGCATTGACGACGACAGTCAACGCAAAGACGTGGAAAACAGGCAATGTTGCAACGATGCGGTCATTTTCCGAAAACCCTAAGTAATCCCCAACATCACGTGCGTTCGAATAAAGGTTTTTATGTGTCAACATAGCACCTTTCGGATGGCCCGTTGTACCCGACGTATACAGAATGATAGCGGTTTCATTTTCATTTACTGAAACAGGTTCAAAATTCGGTTTACCTGTTGCAATCAGGCGGGAGAACAATTGCACTTTCTCCTTTGCTGCTTCAGGCAACGCTTCTATTTTTTCCTTGACATCATCACTCGTTTCGCAAATGATGTATTGCTCAATTGTCGGAAACGCAACTGCTGCTTTCTCAACTAACGGCAACAATTGATCTAACGCAATAACCGCTTTTGCATCGCTATTATGTAAGATATAAGAAATCTCATCCGGCGAATAAATCGGATTGATCGGAATGGCTGTCGCGCCTATCCGCATCGTCGCATAAAGCGAAATTAAAAAATGCGGCGTATTCCCCAATAAAAAAGCGACATGGTCCCCTTCCTTTACTCCAACCCCTAACAATGCGGACGCGAACATCGACACCGACTGATCAAACTCAGCATAAGACGTGTCCTTTCCCATGAAATGATAAGCTGTTTTTTGCGGTTGCAATTTCGATGTCTCATAAACCCGTGTTACCAAATTCATTTTGACCATCTCCCTTTTCATTGAATGAATCATCATTCATTTTACAACTCCTATTATTATATAAGAAAAATTAAAAGTTCACAATACTTTTAGAAAATCTATCAATGATTCTATTAGTAAAGCACACACTTCTCTGTTTTTTTATTTCAATAGAACATTCACTTATCAAGCAGCTTTATTTTTTATAGAAATGTCTTGCGTGAGTAAATTCAGGTTGGATAGGTCCGGGCGAGCGGAGGTGTTGTACTTTGAGCGGTGGATGAGAGGGTTCGATCGGATGGCGTGATTTTCGAGTGGTGGTTCGAGCGCTGGATGAATTTCAAGTGGTATGAGAGCGGAAGCAAACAAATCACATGCTTTTTCAAGCAATTGCCCTATAAATGCGCAAGACAGCAATTGCTACATATGTTTTTTCGAGTATAAATCCAACTTATGGAAGCATGTGGCCGCGCACTTCATTCAAAAACGAAAGCACTTAGCTTAACTACGCCAAGTGCTTTCCTTCAGTTTGGAGCTTTTATATGCGATAAATAACGCCAGCGAATTAAATAATAGTAGATAATTTGTACTACTGTCAAGCCGACTAACACGATTGTCAGTTCGCGAACGATCGATATTTCTGCCAAGGCATCCCATATGACTTGTAAGGATAGAAAGGCAAATGAGCTATGCATGATAGCTACGCCCCACGGCACGAAAAATTGGGGGATTAATTGTCGGTTGACGATTTTTTTTAATTCATGATCGGTGAGGCCCATTCTTCTTAGGACATCGAATTGTTTTTGATCATTTTCGAGCGATGTGTACAATCTGAAGTAAATGAAGCTGCCTGCAGCAAGCAAAAAGACAATCGCCAATAGCAAACCTGCAAACAATAGCAACGAAAACGAAATTCGTAGGACCGAATAATTCAGCCCCGGATTATCGAATGAAAAATGAAGTTCCTCGTTCAAGCCATTCAAATAAGACTGGTTGACAAACCGATCGATCGTCAGGCCGATATCCTTCGTCCTCTGCCAATCTGGAATATTGAACGCATAATAGACGGAAGCTGGCAATTGCTGAAGGCTAAGCAATTCATAATCATAGTCATTCAAAATAATGGCATTCATGCCAATTGCATGCGCCGGAAAGATTTGATAAGGATAGGCACCGCTAATTCGAATCTCAATGCCGCTCTCCAAAAGAACCGTATTAACGGTTCGATTATTCAATTGAGAAAATGCAGATGGGGTAGATGGCAAAAATAGTGCCTCTCCCCTTTTCAAAGCGAGTGGCTCATAGTCGAACGTCCGTGCAAGCCTATTGACATTAGACAATTTGATGATCGACACCGTGTAATCGGTGTAGGAAGACACTTGCTGTTGCACTGGAAATCGAACATAGTTGTAATCAATGTCATGCTCTTGCAATTCATTCACTAACCGCTGAATATGCTGCTGCTCCAATTCATTACCTGGAAAACTTTGATAAACAAGGCCTAACGGATTCATTTCCCGATATTGAGAGGCAAAAGACGTCAAAGAAGCTAAAATGCCAACTGATAGGAATGCCATTGTTGATACGATCGTTACAATGAAAAACATACGTGCATTTTCCTTTAATCGAATGACACCTTCAGAAAAGGCCAATAGACGAAAATGACGCCAGAAGAATTTTTTCCGCGCACGGAAATAATGGAAAACCATCGGCAATGAATCCGTAAAGAAATAGTATGTTCCAACTGTCGCTAATGGCGGCAATAAAAAGCTTAACCCAATAACGATCGAGTTGGACGTGAAAGCGGCCATTATATAAGACAGGCTTAATAAAGCGAAACCGATGAAGCCCCGGACAGGCGAAAAATCATACGTATCATTCGCCTTTTGATCGCCTCGGATCAGTTCCTCAATGCTTTCCATACGGATGAGCGCGGGAGCAACGAGCGAGATAATGATAAACAAGCTCAAAAAAGCGCCGACCGTCAATGCAAACGGTTTCCAAGATAAGTAGAGCGGCAAGGCAGGCAACATAACGAGCTGCTTGACGACCATAAAGAAAAACTTTGAAAACATGAACCCGAAAAACGTGCCTACACCGATTGAAGCTGTTCCAATGAGTAACGTCTCGGTGAAAATCAATTTATGAAGCTGTCTTTTCTCCATCCCTAAATGGAGCAGAATGCCAAATTCCTTCGTTCTTGCTTGTAGAAACGCGCGCATTGAATAAAATAGAAAAAAAAGTGTAAAGAAGTACAGAACAATATTGGCTGCTCCCATTCCTAAAATCGAAATTTCCTGAAGCGCGCTTCCTTCAATCGAAGGGTGAAACAATAGCATGGAATAAAGGAAAAAGACCATGACCGAAAATACGCTGGCAAGCATGAATGCTGCGTAAACTCTGCGATTGCGTACAACATTCCGATAAGCGAACTGTCGGAAATTCATGGCAATAGCCTCCCGCCTATAAGCTTATAAAATCCGCAAATCATTAACATTTCCTCCGAGCAATGAAAGCACGTTTAAAATGCGCTGGAAAAACGTCTGGCGTCTTTCATCCCGCAAAATTTCATTGAAAAAAGCGCCGTCTTTAATGAATAGCACACGATCACAATAGCTCGCTGCGATTGGATCATGTGTCACCATGACGATCGTCGCTTTTTCCGTATCATTTATACGGCTTAACAACTCCAAGACATCCTTTGCCGATTTCGAGTCCAAGTTGCCCGTCGGCTCATCCGCTAAAATAAGCTTTGGTTTATGAATTAAAGCCCGTCCAATCGCCGTCCGTTGCGCCTGGCCACCCGACAGTTCGTCCGGCCGCCTTTTCAATATCCCTTTTAAATTCAACTGTTCCGCCATTAAACGGATGCGTCGGTTCATTTCTGGTAACGGAAGCCCTTCAAGGGTCAATGGCAGTACGATATTCTCTTCAACCGTGAGCATTTGCAGCAAATTGATATCTTGAAAGACGAAGCCAAAATTATGCCTTCTGAAGAGCGCTAATTCGTTTGGTTTTAAGCCTTCCGGTTCTACGCCGTCAATGACTACTCTTCCATATGTCGGCATGTCGATCGTTGAAATAATATTCAGCAAAGTCGTCTTGCCACTGCCTGAAGGCCCCATAATGGCGACAAACTCTCCTTCTTCGACTTCAAAATCAAGCCCGTTCAACGCCCGATGCATCACTTTGCCTTCGTAGATTTTGGTCACTTCCGTCAGTTCCACGATCGGTTTCTTCATCTTCGGACTCACCTGTCTCTCCGTTTTTAAACAATACTTTCACGACAGTCCCTCTTCCGATTTCCGAGTGAATCGTTAAAGGATGCCCTAATTTTTCACAAATCTCTTTCGCTATATAAAGGCCCATGCCTGTTGATTCGCCTGAAATCCTGCCGTTCTCTCCGGTGAAGAACGCTTTCGTCACCCGCTTTAAATCGGATGCGGGAATGCCGATTCCTTCATCACGAATGTTTAGCTCAAAGCCTTCTTTCGTCTGCTCAGCCGTAAAATAGACCCGTTTATTCGTTTCAAACGTATATTTCACTGCGTTTGTAATAAATTGACTAATTACTACTTTCATCCACTTAGCATCTGTCGGAACGATCAGGTGTTCATCGATTTGAATGTCGGGAAACACACCTTTCGTAATGAAGAGACGCTTATGCTCCGTCACAATTTGCTGTATAAAACGTTTCAGCACAACTTGTTCAATTTGCATATCCTCTTCAAACGTTTCAAGCCGCGCATTAACAAGAACCGCATCTAAACCTCTCTGCAATTTATCAATTTCCTCTTGAATGCTTCGTTTATCCACTTCACCATCTTCTTGCAACAACAGCCCGATTACTGAAATCGGCGTTTTCATCTGATGCACCCATTGATTCATGAAATGCAAATGCCGATGTTGCGCAGCATATAGCGTTTGCACTTCATTTTGGTACAGCCCGTAAAGGCTCCGCATATAGTCAGCCGTTTGTCGATGCTCCGGCGACTGAACATGGCGAATCAGTGCATCTTCCATTTGCTTCGGCTTGCGCATTATCACATTATAAAAGGATCGTTGCATAATAAATTTCGCTCCTAAAAAAGCGCCTGTCAGCAATATGCTCATGACAACCGAATAGATCGCCGTATTATAACCTCTAAAGCCGTCCAACCAATATAGCAGTAATATGAACAATACTAAAAACAGCTGAAAAATAAGCAATGTCGTATGTTCTCTCAAAAATAGCAATAACTTCTTCATGATTCCTCCGAAGATAGCATGAACCGATAACCCGAGCCTCTCACCGTCTCAATTACAGACTGGACGCCATAATCGGACAGCTTTTTTCGGACGCGCGTCATATTGACATTCAATGTATTTTCATCCACAAATGATTGATCATCCCATAATTCTTCCAATAACGTTTCACGCGAAACCACTTTTGGTGAAGCCTCCATCAACAGTTCTAAAATGACACATTCCTTTTTTTGCAATGGAATGGCTTCTTCCCGCAAATGAAGCTCCATCCGCTCTATATATAAAGTGAGCGCGCCTAACTTCACCATCCGCTCCCCTTGCATTGGAGCATATTCTCCGTAAGCGCGTCGTAAATGACTTCTTATTTTGGCAAGGACGATCTCGTAATGGAAAGGTTTCGTAATAAAATCATCCCCGCCATTTTCAAGCGCAAAAACTTGATCCATATCGCCTGAACGGGCAGAAATGAAAATGATCGGACACATCGTATGCTGACGCAGCTGCCTGCACCAGTAATATCCATCATAAGAAGGCAAATTAATATCTAACAAGATGAGATGCGGATCAAACGCTAAACATTCTTCCGTAATCGCATCAAAATCCTCAACAATTGCAACATCATATTGATATTTTCGCAACGTCTCCGCCAATAAATGTGCAATCTTCTTATCATCTTCCACAATGAAAATCCGTTGATTCCCCATCTTTCTCTCCTCCTTCTACCTTCTGTTAATTATACCGCAAAACCGTTGTTTTCGCTTAGCAGCAAAGTAGAGAATTAAAAAGCATGAAAGATTACCGGAGTGGAGAGAAGTGTTACTGGTACGGGAGAACACGATACTGGCGCGAGTATGTGATTTACTGGCGCGATTGAATACGTTACTGGCGCATCAGTACATTTTACTGGCGCGGCTTATCAATTTACTGGCGCGTTTGAATACGTTACTGGCACACCGGAACATTTTATTGCGCATGCTCCTACATAACAGCCTCTATACCGCTTCTTCATACGCTACCCTATTTTCATCTAATACGAGTAATTACATTCCAGCAGCAAACAAACAGTTAACAAAAAACAGCCATTTGAAAAGCATAATAGCCTTCCAAACAGCCGTTTATGATTAATAAATCAAATTAATAAACTCTTCTTTCGTAATGCCGCCTAATATTTTTGGAATATCAATTTCTTCAAGCGCCTTTGTAATGGATTCGCGATCGTATTGAACAGACTTTAACCTTTCTTCTATGACTGCAACTTCTCCAACTCCGAAGAAATCTCCGTAAATGTGGACTTCTTGGATATTCCCTTTTTCAACTTGCAAACGAACATCGATGCCACCCACAGGGAAACGATGGGAATGCTGCATATTGAATTTTGGTGATTTTCCGTAATTCCACTCCCAATTGCCATAGCGCTCTGCAGAAAGTTCATGGATTTTCTTCCAATCTTCGTCGGTTAGTTCCATGTATTGAATGTTCTCTTTGCCGCCAAAAATGGACTCCAAGATTTTTAGGCGGAACTCTTCAATCGTCATTGGCTCCTCGATGAATTCCGAAATATTTGCTACACGGCTGCGAATCGATTTAATGCCTTTCGATTCAATTTTATCCTTCTTCACTTTCAAAGCAGATACAACTCGTTCAATTTCTGTATCAAACATTAAAGTCCCATGGCTATACAGACGCCCTTGAGTTGCAAACTGTGCATTACCGGACACTTTTCTTCCGTCGATTAAAATATCGTTGCGTCCCAACAGCTCCGCCTTTACGCCCATTTCTGCAAGCGCTTTAATAACAGGCTCTGTGAATTTCTTGAAATTCCGGAATGACTCCCCATCATCTTTCGTAATAAAACTATAATTGAGGTTTCCTAAATCGTGATACACAGCACCGCCGCCAGACAGACGCCGCACGACATGAATGCCATTAGCGTCAACAAATTCTGTATTGATTTCTTCAACTGTATTTTGGTTTTTCCCGATAATAATGGACGGTTCATTAATATAGAACAGCAAAAAAGAATCTTTGTCTACGTCCATATTTTTCAGAATATATTCTTCGATGGATAAATTAATGCGCGGGTCAGTAATGCCTTTATTGTCAACGAAATACACTTTCATCGCTCCCTATGTAAATGAATTCCCCTCTATTTTATCCGAAATGTTCATTAATGTCTTGACATTTGATTACCTGTTATAATACACTCTTAATAATCAAAATAGTTATAGAACAAGAGAGGAGTTGTACGACCGATCATTACCTAATGGTTTGCCCTTAATCGACCTGCCTTGGAGCTTCGAGATGCAGTCTAATCGAACCGCTACTATTATTCTCCTTGAGTCGGCAGATGTTTAAACTCCGATACGGTTTTCATCCCACAAATTTGTGCTGACTCAAGTCGGTAAATGTTTACGGAACGTATTTTGGTGCAACTGTATATTATGAGATATACACTATTTTTTCTATACGCTGTTATATCACAAGAATATATTATTTATTTTATATTATAACAGAATTGGAGGGATACTTCATGTTGGAAAATGTAATTGATTTTTTCAAAAACTTGCCTGCTAAAACTTGTGTTTCTTGTGGAAAGGAAATTGAAGAGCAACACGAATGCTACAGCAATAAATGCGACGAATGCAATATCGTCTAATTTTTTTCGCCATACTGTTATATTACAATTAACCATTATTATATTTTATAATATAACAGATATTGTGTTAGTTTAGGTCTGAGCATTGCATAACCGCCAGTTTCCCACGAATTCTGTACGACTATTAAACAGTTAGTGCACATCAGAAAAGGAGGTCCTTTGCATGTTAGAAAATGTAATCGAGTTTTTCAAAACGTTGCCAGCAAAAGTTTGTGTCTCCTGCGGAAAAGAAATTGAAGAGCAACATGAGTGCTATAGCAATAAATGCGATGAGTGCAACATTCTATAATTGCTTACATCTATTCTCTTGGAGACTTGCTCTCAACACATTTGTCGACAGAGCCCATGAAAAAGAGAGTTGAAGAAAATGCTTCAGCTCTCTTTTTCATTCCCTAATATATCAGGCTCATTCGTATGAATCCCATTGACACCCATCGACTTCAATTTCAGCGCGTCCTCTGCATCGTTCACTGTATAGGCATAAACCGCTAACCCTTTATCGTGCATTGTATTGACAAACACTGGCGTAACCGCTTTATAGCTCACCCCTACGCCCGAAGCGTACTGCAGCACTTCCTTCAGTTCTTTTCGAGATAACTCCGCTTCTTCTCCTTCATCAAAAGATAATAACTGCAATAAAGGAATTTTCTCCTCCAATTTATGCACTTTTTTCAAAGCCTCTTTATCAAAGGAATGGATAACCGCCTTCGGAAATCCATTCTGATCAGTTCCTATCAAATCATAGCTTTTCATCAGATCTACCACTTTTCTCTCAATATCCGGATATTGCTCGGTGTCTTTTAATTCGACAACATAGCGAACTTCGGTGCCCATTTGCTCGAAGACTTCCGATAGTGTTGGAATTGCAATATCTTCATGATCCGCCCCGCTAGCGACTATTTTTTCGCCTTTTTTTCTATTTGCAGACAGTTCTTTCAGCTTATCCAACGTGAAATCTTTAATTTTTCCCGCTGCCTCGGTCGTGCGCGAAACATCATCATCGTGCATGACGACTATTTCATCGTCTTTTGTCAAATGCACATCCAATTCGATATAATCAGCGTTCAAGTCTTCAGCCAATTCGAATGAGGAGAGCGTATTTTCAGGCACATAAGCAGACGCTCCCCTATGGCCGATAATGAGGAAATCATCTTCCGGCAGCGAGCTCCGCCATTCTTTCATATTGACACAGCTTGATAGTATAAAGAGACTCCCTATCATTAACATAATCTTCCTCATCCTACCATCCTCTCTACTCTCAATGTACCCTACCTTTTTCAAAATATAACGTGCAATAAAAGGGTAAACCATTCAATGCTTTAGTGCTCCCTTTATCCAGCCATCAAACGCAAAAAGTTGAAACACAACGCATAAATCTCCCAATACACGCATAATGTCTTGAAAATGCTCATAAGTTAAATGGAATAGCACATAAACCGATTCAGCTACTCATAAGCTTATTAAAAAACGCATAAAGCATACATTCAGCAGCATAACCACGATTTCATTCGCATTAGCGAACACTCCCCTACATTGCTTAACAGTGACTATTGCCTTCATTCACTAACTTTCCTTACCTCCCCCTAACCTATCGATATAAACACTACTAAACACATATAAGAGCACTCCGAAAAACATAAACTTTCTATCTTGCCACATTCCCATTCGGATAGAGAGCTCATCACCCCCTCCCTCTCCTTTTTCGCCCCCGAGCCAAATAAAAAATCCCCGAAAGTTAGATTCACTACTCTAACTTTCGGGGGTTGAACCAAGTATATAAACTTTTTATCCGAATAAATCGGCTATGACCTCTTCGACAGCTGCTTTGCCTTGATTGATGCAATCTGGGAGTCCGACGCCATCGTAAGCGGCCCCTGCCAATTTCACGTTCGGGAATTGGCTTTTCAACTCTGCCCGTGCTGCTTCGACTCGTTGCCGATGGCCGACCCGGTATTGCGGCCGGTCTTCTTTGAAGCGTGTAATGACAGTGAAATCAGGTTTGCCGTTAATTTGAATAATTTTACTTAGATCCGATAGAACAATTCGTTCAATCTCATCATCCGGTAAATCGACGATCGTTTCATCTCCTACCCGCCCTACAAATGCTCGGAGCAATACTTTTCCTTCCGGCGTAGTTGTTGGCCATTTGCGATGCACCCATGTACAGGCAGTGATCGAATAATCGCTGCTGCGGGATACTAAAAATCCAGTGCCTTCCATATCTTGCACGACTGCATCTTTCGGGAATGCCAAAGCGACTGTCGCAACTGAAGTCGTTTTAATATCTTGCAAGTCTGAAAGCAAGCCGTGCGGGGCGAAGAGATGGCTTGCCGTCATATGATCAGTCGCCATAATGACGGAATCCGCCTCGATGATTTCACCATTATTGAGTTGAAGGATTGCTTTTCCATCTC
This sequence comes from Sporosarcina contaminans, assembly GCF_042679045.1. Lineage (NCBI taxonomy): Bacteria > Bacillati > Bacillota > Bacilli > Caryophanales > Caryophanaceae > Sporosarcina > Sporosarcina contaminans. Next base: position 21,482 of record NZ_JBHTLT010000029.1, read on the forward strand.
GTCGGTCGATTTGTTCAATCCGGCGCCCTTTCAAGACGGAGCCCGGTTCTAACTTCGCCTCCGCAGCTTCCACGATCGATTCCAAGCCGTTACGAAATGAGTGGAAAGCGCCTTGTTTTGATGCACCATGTCCATTTTTTTGAGGCACTTGCTTTGGCGTTGTTTTTTTCATGCCTAAGATAAGGCTTCGATGGCGTTTTTCTACCTCATAAAATTGCGGGTAAGTCGCCTGCAAGCTCATATGGTCTATGTCTCCAGCATATACCCCGGATAGAAGCGGCTCGATCAAGTTTTCTACTATTTCCCCGCCAAATCTGCGTCGAAAAAACTTTCCTAATGATTGATCGCCTTCTGCTCCTGAGCGCGGCAGGAAAAAGTCTCCCGCCACACGCAGCTTGCCAGATACGGAAAATAGATTGGATTTCATGAATGGTCCCATTTTTGTCGGTATGCCCATAACGGATCCTGCCGGGATCGGCTGAAGCTCTTCATTGACAAGAATATATGCCTGTCCTGTCGCGTTGCGGACGAGCTCATTTTCAATGCCTAAGTCCTTTGCGAATTGGTCCATGCTTTTTTTTCGGATTAGGAAACTATCCGGCCCCCGCTCAATGACAAACCCGTCACGTCTGACTGTTTGTATTTTGCCGCCTAATCGATTCGATGCTTCGATGAGCAATACATCCACCGGCAATTGCTGTTCCTTAGCCGCTTTTTGCAAATAAAACGCAGCAGCGAGCCCTGTAATACCTCCGCCCGCGACAACGACTTTCTTTTTCTGTTCATCCATGTCCATCATCACTTCCTATCCGTGATCAGGCTTCTTTTAATTGTTCTAAAACCGCATCCGCTATCGATTCGATGAATAGCGGATTTGTATTTGGCATTTCAGGCCGATAGTAGGCAGCGCCGATTTCATCACAAACGACTTTACACTCATAATCATTGTCATAGAGGACTTCCAAGTGATCGGATACGAAACCTACCGGTGTATAAACGAACGCTTTATAGCCTTTTTCATTATGCAAATCTCTTGTTAAATCTTGAACATCAGGCCCTAACCAAGGCTCGCCTGTTTGGCCTTCACTTTGCCAGCCGACTGCGTATTGTTTCACATTTGCAGCATCTGCAATCAGTTTAGCTGTTTCTTCCAATTGCTCCGGATATGGATCGCCGAATTGCTTAATTTTTTCAGGCAATGAATGCGCGGAAACGACCAGGCATGCTTTCTCTCTTTGATTTTCTTCCATGCTGTCAAATGTGCTGCGTACTTTTTCCGCCCAATAGGAAATGAATTTCGGCTGTTTGTACCAGCTCTCTACAGATGTAATTGAAATGCCGTGTTTTTCAGCTTCCTCTTTCGCACGAGTATTGTACGATTTTACCGAGAAGGAAGAGTAATGTGGCGCCAAGACGACCGAAACTACTTCTTTAATACCGTCATTATTCATTTGTTCAACTGCTTCTTCAATGAATGGCGTAATATGTTTCAGTCCTACATACACTTTGAACTCAATTTCATCTTGCATAGCGTTTAGCTTGTCGCATAGAGCATTCGCTTGGTTTTCCGTAATTTTCGCCAAAGGAGAAATTCCTCCAATTGCTTTGTAACGGCTTTTCAAGTCTTCCAACTGCTCTGGTGCAGGCGGACGGCCGTGGCGAATGTGCGTGTAATATGGTTCGATATCTTCTTCTTTATATGGCGTTCCGTACGCCATTACTAATAGGCCCATTTTTTTCTTTGTCAATAGGGACACCTCTTTCAAAAAGTATAATTACAGTTATTTACGTAACTGCGCGCTATATTCATGTACAAATTCAGTAAGCTTTTTCAATGTTGCTGGCTGCACATCAGGGAAGACGCCATGGCCCAAGTTGAAAATATGGCCCCCATGCTCGACACCTTGCTCAATGATCGTCTTTGCTTTTTCTTCAATAGCCTTCCAGTCAGCTAATAGCAATGACGGATCCAAGTTGCCTTGCAATGTTTTTGTCAATCCGCGCTCGCCTGCTTCTTTAATCGATAAGCGCCAATCAAGGCCGACTACATCTACCGGCAAGTCATGCCATTCATTTGCAAGATGGCTTGCTCCTACGCCGAATGTAATAACAGGAATATTCAGCTTGCGGATTTCTGAAAAGATCCGGTTCATAACCGGCTTGACATACATGCGGTAATCCTCGACATTCAACGCCCCTACCCATGAATCAAACACTTGAATTGCTTTCGCTCCCGCTTGTACTTGAGCAGTAATGGATGCAATGATCGTCTCACCCAACTTGTCCATAAGTGCGAACCACGCCTCAGATTCGGATACCATGAACGCTTTCGTTAAATGGTAACCTTTTGACGGACCACCTTCAATCATATAGCTTGCTAAAGTAAATGGAGCTCCTGCGAATCCGATAAGCGGAACAGTTAGCTGTTCTTTCGTTAAAATTTTAATCGTATCCAATACGAAAGGAATATGCTCCTCTGGAGAAAACTCTCCTAAGTTGCGAACATCTTGCACTGAACGAATCGGATTCGAAATGACCGGACCAACATTAGGCTTAATTTTTACGTCTACTCCGATTCCAGGAAGCGGCGTAACGATATCTTTGTATAAAATTGCGGCGTCCACATTATATTGATCTACAGGCAATTTTGTTACATATGCACAAAGCTCTGGCTGGTGTGTAATTTCTTCTAAGGAGTATTTCTCTTTTATTTTTCGGTATTCAGGTTGCGAACGGCCAGCCTGTCTCATAAACCATACAGGCGTATGACCGACTTTTTCGCCTCTTGCCGCTCGAAGCAGTGTATCGTTAAAAGTTGTCATAAATCGATTCCTACTTTCATTTATAATAATTATAATCTAAGACGTTTCCGCTTACCAATATAGACGTTTCTGCTTGTAATGTATAGTGTTATACCTTCTTGTCATATAATTGTGCGCAATTGTTCGTCCGATTTTGCCATCATTTCGTCAATGTTTGTTTTATTTACCGTATTGGGGGAAAATATGAATACGATCGTATAGGAGGTAACTATGATGAATATTTATATGACAACTGGCACTAGGAGCTTTATGGACACTGTACGAGAAAAGCATTCCAAAGAACAAATCATCATGATGCACGGCGAAGGCCACACACTTTTATTGCATGAAACAGAAGGCAAATCCGTCTTTCAATCTCCGAGAAAATATGAAGTGATCAGCTCTTCGGGGCAACTTGAGCATGAAGGATTTTTCGTTTTCAACAATATTCCAGTGAGCGACGAGGGACGCCCTGTTTTTGAACATCGTTTTTCAAAACGTGCCGAGCTAATGGACACTCAACCGGGATTTGTCGCTTTCCGTTTATTACGTCCATTGGAATCGGATACGTATATCGTCTTGACGGAATGGAAAGAGTCCTCTTACTTCGATTTATGGAAGCATTCCGCTGCGTTTAAAAAATCACATGAACAGCTTAACACGAAAGAATATGCCGACAACACGACTCATATTTTCACAAGCGCTTCCTACATTACGACTTATGTAGCGAAAGAAGATGACGAATAACTCCCTTCATTCGAAACGGACCTGTTTGCCGCCCACCAGCTGTATTGCTATAATTTATAATTATTATACAAAAGAGATGATTTAGGGGGAATTGGAATGAATGAGCTGCTGTTCGAAAAGTTGGATAACGCTTATGAAGAGATGGTCGTCATGAGAAGATACCTTCATATGCATCCCGAGTTATCTTTTCAAGAACATGAAACCGCAAAATATATCTATAATTTTTACGCAGACTTGGGTATTGACGTCCAAACAGGCGTTGGCGGCAACGGGGTCGTTGCCCGTATTAAAGGAGGCAGGCCTGGCAAAACGGTCGCATTGCGCGCGGATTTTGATGCATTGCCAATTCATGATGAGAAGGATGTCCCTTATCGTTCAACAGTACCGAACGTGATGCATGCTTGTGGACATGATGGACATACTGCCACTCTATTGCAACTGGCTAAGGCTATTAACGAGCTGCGTGAGGATCTTGCAGGCGAATATGTTTTCATTCATCAACACGCTGAGGAATATGCGCCTGGCGGAGCTATTTCTATGATTGAAGATGGCTGTCTCGACGGTGTAGATGTTATTTTCGGGACACATTTATGGTCGCTTTTTCCATCGAAGACGATTGAATATTTAAGCGGGCCTATTATGGCTGCTGCGGATCGGTTCGAAATTGTCATTCAGGGCGCCGGAGGCCACGGAGCTTCACCTCACCAAACGAAAGATGCCATTGCAATCGGTGCGCAACTCGTCATGAATTTGCAACAAATCGTATCCCGGCGCATAGACCCGATCGAATCGGCAGTCCTTTCTATCGGATCATTTGTTGCAGATAATGCATTTAACGTAATTGCAGATTCTGCCAAATTAGGTGGTACTGTCCGGACATTTAAACCTGAAATTCGTCAAATGATGGAACAGGAAATGAGACGTATCGTCGAAGGAACAGCGCTATCCCATAATTGTGAAATCCAATTTGAATATTTCCGTGGCTATCCTGCTGTCGTTAACCATGAGGCCGAGACAACATTTTTAAAGGAAGTAGCAGAAACAGTACCTGGCGTAGACGCTGTCGTTGAAACGGAGCCACAAATGGGTGGGGAAGATTTTGCTTATTATCTTGAAAAAGTGCCCGGCACGTTCTTCTTCACTGGTGCCCAGCCTGAAACCCCTTATCCACACCATCATCCAAAATTCGATATCGATGAAAAAGCAATGCTCATCGCCGCTAAAACATTAGGTGCCGCTGCCCTCGAATATCAAAACAAAGCTTGAACAGCAGACTGTATTCATTGACTCCTTAGTTTGTCTTGAAAGAGCGTATGACGAGAATCATCTGAAAGCATTATTTACAGATGATTCTTTTTTGTTTTATCTACATCATTTTTCCCCATTCATTTACAGGGAAATAGACTTATTTTACATTATAGTCCAAATTATTCATTAAAATGGTTGCTTTTAAAATTTTCTGTCTTATAATGGAATATAAAAGTAAAACTAAAGGGGGCATTTGGTTATGAATCATAACAAAGGAAAATATATTATTTCCTACAAGACGTATATGTTGCAGCCGCAAAGAGACGGATTTCAATTCGATACGAAAGTCATTGAACGCGACAACACGTTTATTGTTCCTTCCAAACCTTTGGCAATCGTTTCAAGATCATGCGAATTTTATGGAAGTTCTTATCAAATTTTGCAAAATTCCTCTAAACTTTTCTTAGGGAACGTGCACAAAGTCCCTATACTCATCGCCCATGCTCACTCTGTTGGCACTCCTGTTATTTTCTTGCCGACATTATCACCGCATTCAGAGCAAAATGTATGGATTTCCTATCAAGCGATCAGCAATATCGTAGCTGACGATTTAGGCTGCACGGTACATTTGGAAAATGGAGTAAAAGTAAAATTGAACGTCTCTGCCACTACCCTCTATAGACAGTATACTTTTGCCGGACTGCTTGAAAGAGACTTTTTCAAAAAGCAAAAAGACTTAAATCGCTCAGCCCACTTATTTCCCGAATACAACCCTTTTACGTTTTTGCCATCGCAAAATAGGCACTAAGCAATTCCTCTGTCCGGTTGCGTAGCCGAACATTTAAATATCGACGATAATCTTCGTAGCCGCCATTCATAAAAATATACTCGGTGAAAAGCTCATCTCCCTTATTGCGTAGCACTTTCATATCATGGCGTCTCAAATACGCTTTCGTCTCTTGCAATTCGGACTGTACTTGTTTCATCGCACCGTCAATCAATCGGATATAAGGGCCTTTCAATTTGAATGGCCCTTTTTCGACCAGCTCCCGATCACGTTGCAAGATAATGATGACCATTGGCAAATAAATCATATTTTCAAAATGAGGCAATGCCTTCGCAGGAATTAAAGGCATCTCATTTCCTCCTCCCGAAAGAACATTTGTTCCTATTATATGCATATACCTTAAAAATATCAACATATTTAGGGAATCCAATATTCACCAGTGCCTCTTTCTGAAAACAAAAAACCGCCTGCGCAAAATAAAATGCGAAGCGGCTCTATTCCTATTGAGGCTTGTCTGCATCACCAATATAATGGACAGCAGTCACTTTCCAACCATCGTCTTCTTTCACCATGACTGTCACTTGCCTTCCAGTCGGTTTCGTTTCCAAAGCTGTTGATTTTTGCTTAAATACAGTTTGTAGATTCGCAAAAACTTGTGCTTCATTTTCGTCCTCGTTAAATTTAACAATTGTTACATCCGTTGCTTCCCTGCTCACTTCATATTCTTGAAAAACATCTTCCGTATAAGTCCGTTCTTCTTCAATCGAAAAGCCTTTCGGATTTTTGGATAACGTTTCCATATAACGATCGACATCTTGTGAGTTAAAAGCAGCCATATACTCATCAAACGCTTGGAGAATCAATTTTTTTTCCTCTTCCGAGACGTTCGTAGCTTCTTCGATTGTTTCTCCCGATAAATTGAACCCCACTTCGCCGCTTTCATCGATGCCATGATCTATTGAACCAAATTCACTAGTCTTTTCTCCATCATCAACTGATCCTGTATTCACATTCGGATCATCCTCTTTGCCACATGCTCCTAATAAAAGCATGGAAGCTGCAATCGACAAGAATATCGTTCTTTTCATTGTATAATCTCCTCCTGCACCATTCTACTTCAAAATAAAAAGGCCTTCCAAATAGAATGGCCTATCTTGTTGACAAACACTTGCATACTTCGAGATCTGTTGGATGCGTGTCATGCGATCATTGCTGCAAATTGTTGCCTCTCCTTCGAAAGGCATGCAGAACGTTGCACAATAAAACTGCCCTCTACATGGCAAGCGTTTTCAAGCCAAGTTGGACAAACACCTATCCCATGACTAAAAACCTTAAAAAGACTGTAGACAAAGTGAACAAATACTTTGCCTATAGTCTTTGTTAGCTAAAATATATTTTTACTTCACTTCAACCCAACCGTTTTTAATAGCTGTTACGACAGCTTGCGTACGATCGTTGACGCCCATCTTTTGCAAAATGCTGGAAACGTGGTTTTTTACCGTCTTTTCAGAAATGAAAAGTGTTTCTCCGATTGTCCGGTTGCTTTGTCCGTCTGTCAACAATTGGAGAACTTCACATTCACGTTTCGTCAACAAATGCAGTGGGCGACGAATGTCATTCTGATGGAACGAGCCTTTATGCTCTCTTTCGCTTAGTCTGCGGAATTCCGAAACTAAATTATGCGTCACTTTCGGATGCAAGTAAGAACCACCTGCTGCGACAACTTTAATCGCCTGAACGATTGCGTCCGCATCCATTTCTTTCAGCATATATCCTAATGCACCTGATTTCAAAGCATGTGACACATACGATTCATCATCATGGATTGAAAGCATAATTACTTTCGCATCTGGAAATTCATTTTTCAAGTTTTCAGTTGCGTCAACACCGTTCGTTCCTGGCATATTAATATCCATCAGGACGACATCAGGTTCAAATTGACGGTACAGCTCCACTACCTCGCTGCCATCGTCTCCTTCACCTACCACCTCGAATGAATCTTCAAAATCAAGAATTCTCTTTACTCCTTCACGGAATAATTGGTGATCATCCACTATCAATATTTTTGTCATAGTCATTCCCTCCCAATCCCTATTCAACAAAGTTACTTTTTTCTAAAGGAACACGGAATAGCACTGTTGTACCGCTGTCGATTGTAGACATAATTTTCATCTCGCCTCGAAGCAGTTCAATTCGCTCGCGCATCCCGATAATACCAAATGATTTTTCTTTCGTTTCGTTTTGATCAAAGCCTTTACCGTTATCTTTCACGACAATATTCATTGTATCACGAAGCCATTCTACTTTCACCCAAACATCCCTTGAATTACCATGTTTTACGGCGTTGGAAATGGATTCTTGCACAAGTCTAAAAATGGCAACTTCGATGTTCGAATCAAATCGTCTTTCTTGTCCATTATTCATAAAATGGATCGTAACACCTTTGTCATACTCCATAACAGTCGATACATATTTTCGCAATGTCGGAATTAGCCCTAAATCATCAAGCGCCATCGGCCGAAGATCATATATGATCCGCCGAACTTCATGGAGGGCATTGCGCACCATTTCCTTCAATTGACTCAGTTCGGACAAGGCAGCCTGAGGTCCTTTTTCGACAAAGGATTTTTCAATCAGGCCGGAGCGAAGCAGAACATTTGCAAGCATTTGAGCCGGGCCATCATGGATATCCCGAGAGAGGCGCTTTCTTTCATCTTCTTGCGCCTGGATAATTTGTATGGCAAATTCTTGCTTTTGACGAGCAGTTTCCAGCGCCTCACCGACTTTTTTCAAATCGGAAGTCAAATATGTAATGACCGTTGTTACTTGATTGACTAAATGGTCTGCTCGTTCGATCGTCTCAAGCAATGCGACGATTCGGCGATCCAATTCGTCTCTGCGGACGCGTAACTGTTTTTCTTCCATCCGATTGATCGATAGGCGGACAAGAAGGTCATTCGCAACTTCATAAGCTTGGCGCACTTCTTCCTCGGAATAATTCAAGAAGTTTTTCGACACATCGGCGAGCCGTCTGCGAGAATGGCGAGTCATGTCTTCTAAATAATCTCCCTCAGTTATTACCCGGGAAATGTCCTCTTTTATGATTTCCAATTCTTTGCGCATGTCATGGTAACTTTGACGACTTTGCTCACTGATCGTGAAAATATCATTTTTGGACTTATCCATTACATTAACCATATTGTCAAATATATTTTCCAATTTTTGTATGTCGATTGTCTTCTCTGCCAATCCAACCCCTCCCGCATCCTGCTCGATCGTACAACATAGGGTATGTTGCAGTATTCCTGAATTCCTTATACACTTTGATATTATATCATCATATACCTATTTGCGTATTAAGATTGTATTACAAGTGACAGGAGTGTAGCAAATGAGAGAGGATTATCGTACCGTCAAACTTGAAGGCGAAAGTGAAATCGTCATACAGAAATCACGGTTCCTTACCTATGTAAGACGGGTGGAGACTGAAGAGGAAGCAATTGAGTTCATCCAGGAAATTAAAAAAAAGCACCATAACGCCACTCACAATTGCTCGGCATATATGATTGGAGAGCACGATCAAATTCAAAAAGCGAACGATGATGGAGAACCTTCCGGGACCGCTGGCGTACCCATGTTAGAGGTTTTAAAGAAGCAAGGGTTAAAAGATACGGCAGTTGTTGTAACCCGCTACTTTGGAGGCATTAAATTAGGAGGAGGCGGCCTAATACGAGCTTATGGACGCGCTACAACCGAAGGGATCGCAGCAACTGGTGTAGTCGAACGTAAATTGCATCAAATCGTCAATATCACCATAGACTATACATGGCTTGGTAAAGTTGAAAACGAACTGCGGCAATCACCATATCCTTTAAAAGAAATGCTTTACGAAGAAAATGTGCGCATCGTCATGTATGTTCCAATGGCAGAAACCGATAAATTTTACGATTGGATTACAGAAATGACGAATGGCCAGGCAGAAATATCAGCGAATTCGACAATCTTCCTTGAATTTGATGCGTGAAACAGTATACGAGAAAGATATTTAATAGTATAATGATGAAAGTTGACTGATAGTTGCATGAAATAGGCATTTCGACTGTGATATGCCGTTTAACTGTCGAGCCATCATAATGGCTAAATAAGTTGGCGCGGATTTGCAATCCAATGCCAATTTTCTTGGAGGCTCTTACGAGATATGAAAAGAAAAGATTTTAAGAAATTTAAAAAGAAATCGTCAAAAAAGCGACTGGCCATAAAAGTCGGTTTGCTATTCTCCTTGTCCGCTCTTTTACTTATTGCGGCTTACGCGCTGTCGTTGCAACAAAAAGCGGAACAGGCTGTTGACCGGGCATTCGAGGCTGTGCCGGAAACACCGAAATCGGAGCTACGTGCTGAGGCAAAAGTGGAACCTGCCAAAGACAATGTTTCCATTTTATTAATTGGTGTAGACGATAGTGAAAAGCGTATGCAAGGGGACGCCAATAGCCGTTCAGATGCTTTGCTTGTCGCTACGTTCAATCCGGAAGAGAAATCTGTGAAGCTGCTTAGCATTCCGCGTGATGCTTACGTTTATATCCCAAAAGTGAAATATAACGACAAAATTACACACGCACATGCTTTTGGCGGCACACATGCTGCAATTGAAACAGTCGAGGAAATGTTGGATATTCCAATCGACTACTATATTAAAATGAATTTCAATGCATTCATCGAAGTTGTCGATGCATTGGGCGGCATTGAAGTTGAAGTGCCTTATGACCGTCTTGAAAAAGACGAAAATGACAAAAATACAATTCAGTTGAAAAAAGGACTTCAAGTTCTTGACGGAAGACATGCGCTTGCACTCGCTAGAACTCGTAAGTTAGATAGTGATTTAGAACGTGGAAAACGCCAACAGATGATTCTTCAAGCAATCATTAAGGAAATGGTATCCGTCAAATCAATTACGAAATACGGCGATGTCATCGATGCTGTCGGTGATAATATGAAAACCGATATGACCTTTAAAGAAATGACGTCTTTCTGGGAATATGGTAAAGGCGGCATGCCTGATATTGACGCGATTACAATAAAAGGCTACGATGATTGGTCGACAGGTGTCTATTACTATAAATTAGATGAACAAGACTTAGAAAACATCCGGCAAATTTTAAAATCGCATTTAGGGTTGATTCCGGATTCTTCTGCTCTTACTGATAGTAATGGCAATATCGGGTCGGTAGACGAAACAGCAAATAGCTCAGATGATCTTTCAAATTAATTCAATATGAGAAAAGGCTATTTAAGGATTTTAAGCAATCCTGAATAGCCTTTTTCTTTATACTGAAATGCTTCCCTTTATACAGTTATGCAAAACATACTTGCCGCCAAACGAATCTAAAAATCGGCGATGTACGATAGGCTCGTACATCGCCGATTTTACATTGACTATTTTCCAATCATACGGACAAGATTCAATAATGGCCGATAATTCGTGCCCGCTAAACCAATAATTTCAACGAACAATTCAATCGCAATTAGCATGACGACAATGAGAACAATCGCTCCCCAAACAGTCGCCTGCGAGAAAAGGACAGCAGCTACGCCAAATAAAATGGCGATTCCGTAAATAATCAACACCGTTTGTCTATGCGAAAAGCCTACACGCAATAAGCAATGATGCAAATGTGATTTGTCAGGAGCTGAAATAGGCTGTTTCATCCTTATTCGGCGAACAATTGCAAAGAATGTGTCCGAAATTGGAACACCTAACATAATTACTGGGATGATCAAAGATATGACCGTCATGTTTTTAAAACCTAAAAGGGCCAAAACAGCTATCATATATCCTAAAAATAAAGATCCCGTATCCCCCATGAAAATCTTGGCAGGATGGAAATTAAAAAATAAGAACCCTAATGCGCTTGCGGCTAATATTGCAGTCGTTGCTACAACAAACACATTTCCCATTAAAACTGCCATGACAGTCATTGAAATAAGTGTAATTGTAGAAACCCCTGCCGCCAAGCCATCCAATCCATCAATGAGATTGATAGCGTTTGTAATTCCAATAATCCAAATGATCGTAATTGGAATGCTAAAGTATCCAAAATCAAGTTGGCCAAAAAACGGTAAATTAATAAAATCAATTTGTAAGCCGCCCCATGTAACAGCGACGCCAGCAGCAACCAATTGGCCTGCTAATTTCGCTTTGGCGGTAATTTCTAACATATCATCCAGAAAGCCTGTTAAAATAATGATAACGGCTCCGATTAGAATTCCGACTGCATGCTCGTCTGAAGGGCGCAATACCAAATAACCGATCATGAAGGCGCCGAATATTGCCATGCCGCCCATACGAGGCATGATGGTTGCATGCACTTTCCGATAGTTCGGACGATCGACTGCGCCGATCCTAAACGCCAATTTCATAACGAGCGGAGTAAGTATAATGGAAGCTGCAAATGCAACAGCCATAGCAAGGAATAACATGTCCTTCCTCCCCGAGAAAACAATTATTTAGATAGCCACAAGTATTATAGCATGTTTAGAAAAGGAAAGCATCCCACTTTATTATTTGACCAGTTTGCCACTACTGTACCCTATTCACAAGACCTCTATTCTGCAACATTCCATACTATTATTATACAATTCCTGTTCAAGGTAGTCATTTCAGTTTTTGTTTGATAAAATAGAACAGAATCCGCATTGGAATCAAACAGGCCAAGGCATGATTACGTACGGATTTTTTCGAGCCTGCTCGAAGCTTCCCAAACTATCCGTAACATCGGCCGGAGGCTTAGCTTGAATCAGTTAGGAGTCGAACTGCCTCTGATTTGAAACATAGTCTTGTATTTATCCCCGTCACAAAAAGTGGGGACTTCTGCTGAATCAAGTTACATAAAGGAGCGTCTATTATTATGTTATCAATGTTTAAGCGTTCAAATCAAACAAGCGAAAGACAACTTCGCAAATATCGTAAAGTTGTCCAACAGATAAATAAATTAGAATCAAAATACGAACCGATGTCAGATGAAGAATTGGCTCATATGACGGAAGTTTTCAAAGAACAGTTAGCGGCAGGAGAAGCGCTGCAAGCAATCGTACCTGATGCATTTGCTGTCGTTCGCGAAGCATCCAAGCGCGTACTAGGCATGCGCCATTTCGACGTACAGCTGATCGGCGGCCTCGTATTAACGGAAGGCAATATCGCTGAGATGCCTACTGGTGAAGGTAAAACGCTTGTCGCTTCCTTGCCGTCTTATGTTAGAGCTTTGGAAGGCAAAGGAGTTCATGTCATTACAGTGAACGACTATCTTGCGAAACGTGACTACGAACAAATCGGCCAAATTCACCGTTTCTTAGGTTTGTCTGTCGGTTTGAACGTGCCGATGATGCAAGGACCTGCGAAACAAGAAGCCTATTTGGCAGACATTACTTACGGAGTAGGAACAGAATTCGGCTTTGACTACTTGCGGGATAATATGGTGCAGCACCCTTCTCAAAAAGTGCAGCGCCCGTATCATTTCGCCATTATCGATGAAGTCGACAGCGTTTTGATCGATGAAGCGAAAACACCTTTAATTGTCGCAGGTAAGATGCAGGCGGACCCCGATTTACATTTTATCGCCGCGCGACTTGCAAAGCGATTTAAACAAGGTGTGCATTTTGATTTTGACGATGAAACAAAAGCCACTTCCCTCACTGACGAAGGCATCGAGCAAGTCGAAAAGGCTTTCGGCATTGATAATCTATATGACTTGGAGCACCAAACACTCTATCACTATATGATCCAAGCAGTCCGTGCTTATGTCATATTCAAAAAAGATGTCGATTACATCGTCCGCGATGAAAAGATCGAGCTTGTCGATATGTTCACTGGACGTATTATGGAAGGCAGAACACTATCCGATGGCCTCCATCAAGCGATTGAGGCGAAAGAAGGCCTGCCGATCACCGATGAAAATAAAGCACAAGCACAAATTACAATCCAAAACTACTTCCGAATGTATCCAAAGCTAAGCGGTATGACAGGTACAGCGAAAACGCAAGAAAAAGAATTCCGCGAAGTCTATAATATGGAAGTTATTCAAATTCCGACAAATCGTCCACGTGCGAGAATAGATTCTCCGGATAAGGTTTTTGCAACGATTGAGCAAAAGTATGAAGCGGTTGCGAAAGAAGTGGCAAAACGTCATAAAAAGGGACAACCTGTACTTGTCGGAACAACATCCATTTTACAATCCGAAAAAGTCGCTCAGTATTTAGATAAATATAATTTAAATTATCATCTATTGAATGCAAAAAGTGTCGAGCAGGAAGTTGATCTAATTTCCCAAGCTGGACAACCTGGACATATTACAGTCGCAACGAACATGGCTGGTCGCGGTACAGATATTATGTTAGGCGAAGGAGTAGAAGAAAATGGGGGCTTATTCGTCTTAGGTACAGAGAAGCACGAAAGCCGCCGAGTCGACAACCAGCTGCGTGGTCGTTCCGGCCGTCAAGGAGACAAAGGTGAGAGCCAGTTCTTCATTTCCCTTGAAGACGATATGTTTAAACGTTTCGCCAAAGATGATCTGGAAAAATTCATGAAAAAAGTGAAAACGAACGAAGAAGGACTTGTTGAAAATCCGGAAGTCCATGAATTGACGGAACGCACTCAACGAATTGTGGAAGGGGCACACTTCTCAATGCGTGAGTACAACTTGAAGTTGGATGATGTAATCAACGACCAACGCGGCGTCCTTTATTCATTGCGTGATAAAGTCCTTGAAGGCGAAGGTCTTTTCGATCAGTTGAAAACGATGGTTTCCGAAGCTGTCGAGTTTGTCATATACGATAGTTGTCCAGAGAATGAAACACCAGATCAGTATGACTTCGATCGAATTGAACGGACATTGAACGGATTGCTATTGGAGCCGTTTGACTTGCCACGCACTTTGGAGAAACCACAAGATATACTGAAAATATATGAGCAACCAGTTGCAGAGCTATTTGCATATCTTGATACTTTCGCTGATAATGAACAGGTCAATCAATTAATTCCGCAAGTGATGTTAAGTCATATTGATAGGATGTGGGTGAAGCATTTAGACGTCATGGGCCGCCTGAAAGAAGGAATTGGTTTACGCTCCTATGGACAGGAAGACCCTATGCGGATTTACCAGCGGGAAGGATTGCAATTGTTCGCAACGCATTATCAGAAATTACGCCGAAATATCGCATCTGAAGTGATTAACTTCATGAAGCTTATTTCGCAGCAAATGGAGGCCCAAGAATCATGAAACTATTTTCTATGTTTAAGAAAACCGAAAAAACAGGGGCAGACAGTACAATTGATTCCCAGGAAATTATAGAGGGCGCTGCACAGTCTGCGGGGACCGATGAAGTTGAAACAGAGCTTTCCCTTCATCCTCAATGGAACCTTACGCAAGAGCAGGAATACGTATTTCGCTTTTTAGCAAATGAGCTTGAACCATTGAAACCGAACCAAATTTCATTGTCAGGGATCGATATTGACATTGAACCTGCAAACGGTAGCTGGCTCGTTAAATCATTCTTCCGTTCTTCTCTTGAACAATCGATTTCTGTTGGTTCAGTAGAATTAATGCTTTTAGATGAAGACGGTAAAACGCTTGCTTCACAGGAATTCGATTTAAAAGAGTTAGGCGATATTCCAGGAAAAAGTTCACGCCCATGGGTATTCGTCTTCACGAAGGAGAACATTTTTGCCGAAGAGCCGCCGACAGAAAATTGGAAGTTAGCATTTAACGTCCAATCAATGGTTCCGCACAAATTAGAGTTGGATCCTGCTTGGGAAAAAGGATTGTCCGATGAACAAAAAGATGCTCTATCTAAAGTAGTTGACAAAATGCCAAAATTGAAACCGCGCGAAGTGAACTTTGCCGGCTTCCAAGTGAAGAAACAAGAAGACGGTGGAATTGCAGCTTCCATCTTCATCCGCAACGGCCATTCAAAGCAAATTAATATTGAAAAGCTTCCATTGGAATTAGTGGACGCAACAGGCGATGTCGTCGCAAAAGGCTCTTTTGCACTTCCACCACTTTCCGTTAAAGCGAATACTTCAAAACCATGGACTTTCATTTACCCGAAAGAGATGGTACAAAAAGAGAACCCAGATTTCTCCCGCTGGACAATCCGCGTTCCGCAATAATTCGTAAAGCCCTTCACCTTGCTGAAGGGCTTTTTTCTGTAAAGCACGGAATGAGTTATGGAATATGGGCAGTTACATGCGCAATTGATGTGGAAGTTCACCATGTAAAGAATACACAATAACACAAGCCTATCCCGTCATAACATAGAAGCAACATGCTAAAAGCCTCTCTTTACCAAATTAAAAACAGATTCCACAATGGGAATCTGTTTCGGTTGGTTGATTTATTTAAACGCTTATGAATGTACGCCACTAATTCGCTTGGCGCCGATATAGCGTTGGCCCCAGTAGTATGGATCGTTTAGTTTATCGACACGGACACCTTTTGACGTGGATGCATGGGCGAATTCGCCATTTCCAATATAGATGCCGACGTGTGACACGCCTTTTCCTGTTGTGTTGAAGAATACAAGATCTCCAACTGCAAGGTCTTCTTTATTTACAGCTGTGCCTGACGCGTACATTCCTGAAGATGTGCGCGCTAATTGGATACCATGTTCGTTAAAGACGTAGTTCACGTATCCAGAGCAGTCGAAACCTGCTTTTGTCGTTCCGCCATAGACATATTTAATGCCTGTTAAGCTTGTGGCAGTTTCCGAGATTGCAGCTGATTTTGATGATGCTTCAGCTTGTCCTACAAAAGGAATAAAGAGTAATATTAGTGTCATTGCAAAAAATGCAAAAGACTTTTGCATGCGTCCTATGATTCTCATGTTTTCCCCCAAAAAGTATTATTTATCTGAAAAACCATCTGCAACTACCTTACCATGCAATATGACAAACTTATATTACAGTTGTGTAACATTCGGGTTACATTTTGTCTCATTTCAGCGTAAATGCTCTCTTTATCCCCTTTTCACACAAAAAAAGCCGATTGGAAGTCGACTATGACTTTCCAATCAGCCAAAATACTGCAATTTGTGAAATTGGTGTCTGCTGATTTATAAATTTTGAAGAATGTACGATTAAGCTTTAAGGTCCGTAAGATCTGTAATGACTGTCACATCAGGGTGATTCAGTATATATGTGATTGTCCATTCAGAATCAACTTTTCCTTCAAGCAATTTTTCAATGGCAGGGCGTTTCTTTTCCCCGAATGCGAGCAAAATTAATTTTTTGGCGCTCATAATCGATGCGATACCCATCGTCAATGCCGTTTCAGGAATTTTTTCGTCATTTTCAAAGTATTGGCTGTTAACGCCTAATGTTGAATCTGTTAATGAAGCGACATGCGTAACAGAATCGGCAGGAGTGCCCGGTTCATTGAATGCGATATGGCCGTTTTCTCCTACGCCTAAAAGCTGGATATCTAATTTGCTTGCTTGCAAAGCATCTTCATATCGTGCACATTCTGCCTCTAAATCTTCCGCCGTACCGTTAGGGATATTTGTTTCCTTGAACGGTTTTTTGCTGAATAGATGCTCTTTCATAAAATATGCATAGCTATTCGGATTTGAAGCAGACAAACCGACATATTCGTCTAAATTGAACGTCGTAACGCCAGAAAAATCAAGATCTGATTCGGTTAACTCTTTATAGACAGGAATCATTGTACTTCCTGTAGCTAAGCCAATTACATGAAGTCTATTTTGTTCAAGCTCCTCTTTAATCATATTATAAACATATTTTGCGCCCTCTTCGGGTGTATTTACAGTAATCAATTTATAATTTTCCATTCTTTTCAACCGACTTTCTTTAAAAGATTTGTTAATACCAATTTAATTTTCCATAAACAGTATGTCAATAAATTTGTTGGCTTCATCTTAATGGTATTTTTTTGAAATATAGTTCCAAAATTGAAGGACTGAGACTAGTACTGTTCAGCTGCTATGACACAGCCCTTTCTCCTTTCCCTTCCCTTTCCGGTTTTAAACGTACTCATCACTCCTACCAAATAACTATGTCGATATTTTGAAAACCTCTTGAACAAACTGTGAAATTACTAGTGAACTGCTAATCTATAGGGATTTCCCTAATTCTCTTATTTCACTGTGTGATTAAGATAAAAGTATCAAAACGATTTCTTAATTACTTATGGAGGTGTGAAAAGATGGCAAAAAAGAACTCGACACAGAAACCCTCACATGATCCGGATATTAATCTAAAAGGTACTTTTATCTCAGTCATGCTGTTAGGCGTTTTTATCTTGTTGTTATGGTTCGGATCGTACGCCCTGTTTTTATCAAGATGAACATGACATTCGTTAGGAGGAAAACCGATGCATTTGCATAAGTATGAAAAAATTTGGCTCATATTCGGAATGGGATCTCTTGCACTTTTCTTACTCATTATTGGATTTGCTGCATTTTGGAAAGGAACGCATCCTCAAAGCCATATTGAAACAATCGATCCACAGAACGTTGAAGCACATGAATCCTTTAAGCCTGAAAACTTAGGCCTTCGTGAAGTCGCGGATGGAAAATATACGGTCAATATCGTCGCGTCCGCTTTTAACTATGACTTCGGCGTCGACGAAGACGGCAAGTCCGTTAAGAAGATCCGCGTACCAAAAGGTTCTACTGTTTTATTCCAAATCACAACTAAGGACGTCATTCATGGCTTCCAAGTTGCAGGCACAAACGTAAATATGATGGTTGAGCCTGGGCATGTCAGCCGTCTGGAAACAGTCATGAAAAATGCAGGCGAATTTACTGTTGTCTGCAATGAATATTGCGGAATCGGCCATCATCAGATGTTCGCTACTGTGGAGGTGTATGAAGATTGAAGAATGCATTTAGCTTTACTAAAAAAGAATCACGTCTTTATATGTCATTCATGTATGTAACATTCGCTTCCCTTTTAGTTGGGGGGTTAATGGGTCTATTGCAAGTTCTCTCCCGTTCTGGCAAGTTCCAATTGCCTTTCGGAATTAACTATTATACCATTCTAACAGTCCATGGCGTTATTTTAGGGCTCGTATTGACAACTTTCTTCATTATTGGGTTTCAATTTGCTTTAATGGGAAAAACGGTAGGCATTACAGATAAGCAGCGCAAAGCAGGCTGGCTTTCTTTCTGGACGATGCTCATCGGTACAATTATAGCTGCGGTCACAATTTTAGTCGGTCAGGCGAACGTTTTGTATACATTTTATGCACCTTTACGAGCACATCCTGCTTTTTACATCGGGCTTGCTCTCGTTATTATCGGAAGCTGGATTGCAGTATTTACGAATTTCCGTCAGCTCTATTTATGGAAAAAGGCGCATAAGGGCGAAAAATCTCCTTTGCTTGCATTCATGGTCGTCATCAATATGGCGATGTGGTTCATTGCCTCTTTAGGAGTCGCAACATCTGTGTTGATTCAATTCATCCCGTGGTCACTGGGCTATGCGGCTACGATCAACGTCTTGTTAAGCCGTACATTGTTTTGGTATTTCGGTCACCCATTAGTTTATTTCTGGCTATTGCCTGCTTATATGGCATGGTATGCAATCATTCCGAAAATTATCGGCGGCAAACTGTTCAGTGACTCACTGGCAAGATTATCTTTCATCCTGCTGCTGATGTTTTCGATTCCGGTTGGCTTTCATCACCAATTGACGGAGCCAGGGATTGATCCGACGTGGAAATTCATTCAAGTTGTATTAACATTCATGGTTGTCATTCCAACATTAATGACCGCATTCTCGATCTTTGCAACATTTGAAACGACAGGTCGCAGAAAAGGTCATAAAGGGCTTTTCGGATGGTTTAAGCATTTACCTTGGAAAGATGTCCGTTTCCTTGCGCCTTTCATCGGCATGATCGCATTTATCCCAGGAGGAGCAGGCGGTATTGTTAACGCCTCTCACCAAATGAATACGCTTATCCATAATACCATATGGGTTACGGGCCACTTTCATTTGACAGTCGCAACAACCGTACTACTAACGTATTTTGGGATCGCTTATTGGCTCGTGCCTCATTTAACCGGCAGACGTCTAACCCCGAAAATTAATAAGTTAGGAATCATTCAGACGATCATTTGGACGGTCGGTATGACAATTATGTCTACAGCAATGCATATCCAGGGATTATTGGGCGGGCCACGCCGTTCGAATTTTTCGAATTACGCAGGCGGCGAACAAGTTCAAACTTGGATCAGCTATCAAGTTGCACAAGCAGTTGGTGGAACAATTTTATTCATCGGTATCTTGCTTATGATTTACATCTTCATCCAACTTGCATTCTTCGCGCCTCGCGGTGTACAAGAATTCCCAATCGCCGAAGAAGAAGTCAATGCAGACCCGACTCCAAAAATCTTGGAAAACTGGTATTTATGGATCGGCATTACAATAGCGCTCATTTTGTTTGCCTATACGATTCCAGTGTTTGATATTATTAAGCACTCACCGCCTGGCTCATTGCCATTCGATTGGCCAATCGGTAGATAAAAAGATCATAAAAAGCGCTGTCCAGAAAGTCAGTAGATACGGATTTTCTGGACAGCCTTTTCCTTTTTTTTAAGTGGTCTCTCATCATTCGCGCTCTTTCCCCTTGCCGGAGTCACCGCCTCCTAATAAAACAAAGGGGAATCGGTCGTCTCATATATTTTCGCAAAGGGCATACGGAGTTCGAGAGCGTCACACTTACCCAACCTGTTGAAAGTAGCGGGAATGGCAAGCACTAATATCAAAAATGAACGATAACAATGAAGAGCAGTCACAGAAAACATTTCACACTTCTCTGACTGCTTCATTTTATACTTTTAGTGAATACTTTTGATTTTCGCCATGTTACTTCATCACTTACCTGAAACGTTAAAAGTATAGGCATTTGAATATCTTCTTATAAAAAGCTGTAGACATAACGAACTTTGTCTACAGCTTTCCCATATAATGATTTATTTAATTGTAGTTGTTTCCATTTGTACTGGCAAAAACAACTTGCCTATTTGATGATGATTTAAGAACTGACGATTGATTTCCTCGATAGGGACGGGCTTACTAAAATAAAACCCTTGCAGTTCTGTACATCCTAACTGCTTTAAAATATCCCACTGCTCTTTCGTTTCGACCCCTTCTCCGATCGTTTGCAAACCTAATAGCTCTGCCAAATGGATAATTGTTTGCACGATGCCAATGCTCTTTGTGTCTTTTCCAAGCCCATTTATAAATTGGCGGTCAATTTTTATTTGCTGAATCGGGAAATGCTGCAAATATATGAAGGCAGAATACCCTTTTCCAAAATCATCGATCGAAACAGCGTAGCCCATTTCAGTCAATAAATTAATACGGCTTGTCACTGCTTTCTGATCTTCCAATGCAACATTTTCTGTTATTTCCAGCACAAGTCTCTCTGGACTAATGCCTGAATCACTCATGCACTGATGTAAATAAAACGGAAAATTATGGTGAAGAAAATGACGCGGTGAAACGTTAACTGAAATGGTAAGTTTATCATAAGGAGGTGTATCCCACTTTTTCAACTGGGCAACCGCTTCTTGAATAACCCATTCTCCCATTGGAGTAATGAGCCCTGTCGATTCTGCAAGGTCAATAAAATCTCCTGGTAAAATGAGGCCGCGCTCTGGATGCTGCCAACGGATAAGTGCTTCAAAACCTGTCACTTCCCCTGTTCTGCAGTTTACTTGCGGCTGGTAAAACAATTTGAACTCATTAAAATCAAGTCCTCTCCGCAAATTCATTTCAGAAAGCATCGTTTCTTTTAAATACGTATGCATATCCGGTTCGTAAATGCCTCGACTCTTTCTATTGGAGGTTTTTTGCGCCGATTGCAAAGCCATTTTAGCGGATTGAATTCCATATTTTACATTCAAAGCATGATCGGGATAAATTGAAATGCCGTAACTGAAAGTCATATATACTTCCTGGCCGCAAATATACATCGGATGACGAAGCTCATTTGCAATGAAATCCATCATCTTTTTATTTTCCCAAAATTCTCCATCCGTTTCAAAAAAGATAATGAAATGATCAAATGCCAATCTTGCAGTATGCGCTGGCAACGGAAATATTTTTTTCAAACGTTCTGCGGTAATTTTCAACATTTGATCGGCGCCTTCATGTCCCAATACACCTTGTACTTCTGAATATTGGTCCAAAATGAGGTACATGAAAATCCCGCGCTTCCCCTCATTCATACGCTTCAGCTGTTCATTTACTTTTTCTGTAAAAGCGTATTGATTATCGAGCCCTGTTAACGGATCACGATAAGCCAATGTATGCATATGCGCCTCTACTTCAAGACGTTCGACCCTATCAAAAATGAATGAAAGCATATCCGCTATAGATGCTAATAGGACACCGTCAAATGCGCTCCATTCCCGCTTTTCAATCGTTTCACAGCAAATCACTCCTCCAATTCCCTTGCTTAAAATAATGGATGCATCTAATAAAGAGTTATATTTGCCGTTTTCATATAAAGGGTGTTCTAATAATTCTTTCGTAGAAAAGTCTTCATTTATAGCGCCGATTTCCAAAATTCTAGTTGATTGAATGGCAGCGAAATAGGATGGTGCTTCATTTACTGTTAGTACTTGGCCAGCAGTGTAGTCAGATGTATTCTTGCAATAAATATTTTGTGCCGTTAAGTTAGTACGATCTTCATTGAAAAGCCAAATCCCAACACGATCACATTTCATAACTTTGCTAATGCGGATGCATAATTCCTCAATTACAGATAGAATAGACTCTCTTGTAATATTCAACTGCTTTGCATGAGAAAATACGAATTCCTGCATTTGCTTCATTTCATTCATTAGCAATTTGTTTTCTTTGCTCTGCCTCACCGGACGACACCGCCTTCCCGAAAGAAAGTTTTCCTTCCTTAATTTATCATCGACAATTTTCTATGTAATTTGAAGTATTGTACTCATTTTATCATAATTCTTTTAGCACATGGCCATTTTCTTTCAAAATTTGCGAAATAATTAAATATGATTTTCCGCCTATATACGTTACTAAAAATTGTAAGTTTTAAAATGATTTATACTATAGAATCATCATTATCTATGATAAAATGAATGAGTAATCACTCATAGAGTAGGAGGTCTAATAATGAATTTAGATAATATGAGCATAGCGGAAATTTGGACATTGATCGATACCACTTTAAATGGGAACCCGGAACCAATTCAAGGAATGAACACAACTTATTCCTTGAATTTATCAGGTGATGACGGAGGTTCATTCGGATTAATATTCAAAGATGGCAAAGCCGAAACCTTATCCGGTGAAATAGCGGATGCTGATTGTGCATTGACGATGAGCGTCAAAGACTTTAAAAAATTGCTTGCAGGAAAATTGAATTCAACTGGTGCTTTTATGATGGGCAAATTAAAGGTAAAAGGAAATATTGGCCTAGCTTTAAAATTGGAAAGTTTGTTGAAACAATATCAATTTTAATGACGGTAAGTCAGGATGGAATTAGTTCCGCCTGACTTACATTTTTTAATAAAGACCTTCCACTACTTCTATTAATATGAAAATCGTTTATCTATTCATGTCGAACTTTTCTGAACATCAAAGCAAAAGCACGTAATTTGTCTTGTATTGAAGTTTAATAGACAGTAAAATAGATTCATAGAGAATTGTCAAAGAGAGGGGATTTGGCGTGAAAAAGAAGGTTTTTTCAGTCATGGCTACAGCGGCACTCGCCACATTCATTGCAACTGGAACCGCAAAAGCAGCTAGTGAGTACGTGGTGAAACAGAACGACACGCTTTGGAAAATCGCTTCCCTACATAAGTTGACTGTAGATGAGCTAAAAGAACTCAATGGCCTGAAAACGGATGACATCAAAATCGACCAGAAGTTAATTGTCGATAAGAATGCTTCAACTAAACCGCCACAGTCATCTAAACAAACAATAAATAATTCGGACAAGCAGAACATCCACCATAGCGTTTCAGTGCAAAAACAGACTTCTTCAACTAACTCATTCAAACCTGTTACAAAACCGGACAATCCGGTCAGTTTGTCTACATCTGCAGAAAAAGTTCTACAATCTGCAGCGGAAATATCCCTTCCTCTCATCGATACCCCTTACTTGTGGGCTGGAGTGACACCCGAAGGATTTGATTGCAGTGGCTTTATTTATTATGTATTTATAAACGCCGGACTCGATCTACCAAGACTTGATACAATCGGCATGTATACAAACTCGTTTACAGTGGACGAGCCAGTTCCTGGAGATCTTGTCTTCTTCGAAAATACATACCGCAGTGGGATTTCCCATGCAGGCATTTATTTAGGCGAAGGACAATTCATCCACGCTGGAACAAAAAAGGTGGAAATAGCTGCATTAGATGCAGTATATTGGAAAGATAAATTTGTCGGGTACAAACGCTTCAACCAATTGCAAACTTATAAATAATTATGATGGGGCTATCCAGAAAGTTAGTGAAAACTTTCTGGATAGCCCCTCTTTTGTATGCAGAATGTTATAGAGCAATTCGCCGTATATATAGTACTACATATAATTTTAAAGAAAAGCTTCCTTATTTCACAAAAATAGATTAGTATAGTCATGTGTCTTTACACTTATCTTGATGGTCGTTAAGGGGGAACCCCTTTCGATAAATATGAGAAAAAGGAGCAATAAAATGAAAAAGAACAGTATGTGGTCATTGCGGTTCTCAACAGCTGCCTTAGTTTTGATACCGGCCGCCATCGGCATTAACTTTATCGGTAAGCTGTTTGCAGAGTTGCTGAAGTTGCCGCTTTGGATTGACTCAATTGGAACTGTCCTGTCCAGCATGCTTGCAGGTCCAATTATCGGAGCAATTGTCGGAGTTGTAAATAATGTCATATACGGCTTTACAACAAGCCCTATCTCTTTCGTCTATGCAATTACATCCGCGGTTATCGGCCTTGTTGCCGGAATCATGGCGTATAAAGGTTGGATTTCGAATATCGGCAAAGCACTCGTCTTAGGCTTTATCGTAGGATTGATTGCCGCCACAATTTCGACACCGCTTAATATGATGTTTTGGGAAGGTACGACGGGAAATATTTGGGGAGATGCTCTTTTCGCGACAATGTTATCCAAAGACATGCCTCTATGGTTCGCTTCTTTTGCTGACAGCATCGTCGTAGATGTCCCTGACAAAATGTTGACCGTTCTCATTAGCTTCTTAGTCTTTAAAGGACTTCCGAAAAACGTGAAAAACATGTATGACAATCATCAAGAAATCGAACGGCTGTAAATTGCTATCGAAAACTTTGCGAAGCAGGGAGGCTACGTGATGAATCAAATGACACTGTACGTAGAAAAGGAGTCATTCATCCATAGAATCGATCCTTTGACGAAGCTTTTATTTGCTTTCATTTCCATATTAATCACATATTTAACAGCTGACCGCCTCTTCGTATTTTGCATACTTTTATTTACTGTTGCATTGTTGCTTGCCGGCAAAGTGTTCAAATACATTTTGCCGGTAATCGGCGTCAGTTTCCTGCTTATTTTATCGATTATTCTTGTCCAAGGTTTTTTTCATCCCGATCGGGCAACGATTCTATTCTCTATCGGTCCGTTGACCATTTACAAAGAGGGCTTCTCAATCGCCTTGCTTATTACATTGCGGGTCGTTAACATGATTTCTGCGTTTGGCGTAGTTATTTTGACGACAAAACCGGATGATTTAGTTGAATCGCTCGTTCAGAAAGGACTATCACACCGTTTTGGCTATGTTCTACTATCCGTTTTGCAAATCATTCCGCAAATGATTGCATTGACTGGAAAGATTACCGATGCGCAACGTGCGCGCGGCTTGGAAACAGAAGGAAGTCTATGGATTCGATTCAAATCCTTCATACCACTAATCGGGCCCGTTGTACTCAACTCTTTGAATGAAACAAGAGAACGTTCGATTGCGCTTGAAATTCGCAGATTCAATTCAAAAGGGCAACGGACATCTTTATATGAAAGAGAGCCGTATAAATATAGATGGATCATTAGAGCGGGATTATTATCAGCATTGTTCGCTGTCATCGTTTGGAGGGTCGGTTCATGAGCTTATTGCGTGTTGAAAATCTTACATACAAATATCCGGGCGTTGAAAAAGCTGCATTGGATGGCATATCCTTCACAGTTAACAAAGGTGAATTTATTGGCATTGCCGGGCAAAACACAGCTGGCAAAACTACACTATGTTATGCCATTAGCGGCCTCGTCCCCCATTTTTTTAAAGGATGCTACGGCGGTAATGTTTATGTCGATGGAATGGATGTTTTGTCGCATGACATTAGCGACATTACAGCAAAGGTCGGACTCGTATTCGAAAATCCATTTTCACAAATGACAGGAGCCAAGTTCACTGTCTATGATGAAATCGCGTTTGGACTCGAAAATAGCGGCGTTTCTCGCAAAGAAATGCATGAAAGAATACAAGAAAGTATGAAGCTCTTGGATATCGAATCGTTAAAAGAACAAAATCCCTTTGCGCTTTCCGGTGGACAATTGCAACGTGTCGCCATTGCCAGTGTCATTGCAATGAGGCCTGACATTCTATTATTGGATGAACCTACCTCCCAATTAGATCCGCATGGAGCGGAAGAAGTATTTAAAGTTGTGGAAAGTTTAACTGCACAAGGGATGACAATCCTAATGGCTGAACAGAAAATGGAAAAGTTGGCTGCCTATTCCGATCGGATTTTATTACTTCATGAAGGAAAATTAATTCAAGACGGTTCCCCAGCTCAAGTTTTCTCAAGGGACGATATTACAGCGTATGGCGTTGAACCTCCTGTATATTCAAAAGTTGCGAGAAAAATGGACTTACGCAATACGGTAAATAGGCTATACCCAATCTCCGCAACAGACATAAAAACGGTTGGTCTACAAAATGTGCAAATCATCGAACAAAAGACAGCCAATCCATCATCTGCCGAACACACCCCTAAAATTTTAATAAATGGGCTGAAATTTGGCTATGACAAGAAAAATCAGATCTTCACCGAATTGAATATGTCATTGAGCGGAAAGCCCATTGCAATCATCGGTCAAAACGGTGCAGGAAAAACGACTTTCGTCAAATTATTGAAAGCATTATTAAGACCAGACGCTGGTACCATTCATATTGACGGAGTTGACACGTCCACAACATCAGCAGCGAAGTTGGCAAGCAGCATCGGACTCATCTTCCAAAATCCAAACGACCAAATATTTAAAAATAAAGTAATTGACGAGGTCATGTTTGGCCCATTAAATATCGGAATGCCGAAGGAAAAGGCATTTGAAAAAGCGAAAGAAATGCTTGAACTCGTCGGCCTATTTAATAAAGCAGAATTGAATCCATATGACCTCAGTCTTGCCGATCGAAAAATGATCGCCTTGGCATCCGTCCTTGCTATGGATACAAAAATCGTCCTTTTCGACGAACCTACAATGGGGCAAGACTATGCAGGCAAAATGAAAATAAAAGAAATCATCCATTCTTTATATCAACAGGGCAAACTCGTCATCTGCATATTGCATGATATGGATTTCGTCGCAAATGCATTTGAACAGACAATTATTATGAGCGATGGCGAAATATTGTATGAAGGACCGACACGTAAAGCATTCGCACAAAAAGAAGTCTTGCAAAAGGCAAAAGTTGAACAGCCGTATATAACCCGCCTCATGCAAGATTTAGGATACGAAGGCATTGTGCTTAGTGAGGAAGAGATCCACGTATTGCAACATCGAAACTTTTGAGCTGCAGGAACGCATAGTCGCTGTGCAAAACGCGTACATGCTGACAGGAATGCATACTCGTTACGCAAATGCATATAAGCTGACAAGAACGCATTAGTGCTGCGCAAACTCAGAAATGACGAAAGGAACGCATAAAGCAATACGAAACTCAGAAACGCCAAAAGAAACGCATAATGCGCTTCGCGAATGCATAAACGACGTAAGAAACGCATAAAGCGCTTCGCAAACGCATAAACGACGAAAGGAACGCATAATGCGCTTCGCAAACGCATAAATGACGAAAGGAACACATAAAGCGATACAAAAGCTCAGAAACGCCAATAGAAACGCATAAAGCGCTACGCAAACTCAGAAACAACGAAAGAAACGCATAAAGCGATATGAAAACTCAGAAATGCCGTAAGGAACGCATTAGTCGCTTTGCAAACGCATTAGTCCCACCAAACACGCATATTAGCCGAGAAACTAAACATAAATCGAGACTAAAGCTCAATCAATCGACAAACAGTCTTATTTCCTTATACTCTCAACTAATTATTAAATCCTAAGTACTCCAAATTGAAATAGTAACGAATTTCGTTATAGTCTTTTTGCATGTTCTTTAATGATTTTCTGCTTTCAAGAGTCGTGTTCCATCTCTTAGATACGAATTCATTGGAATTTATATGTATTTCTGCGAGGTGTTTTGCGCGTTGGTCACGACTTTTATAGAGAAGGAAGAGCTTTTTGTGTATTATCTCACAATTATGCGCTCTTACCTGATTTTATGCGCTTCTATATAATCATTATGAGTACCTACACCGATTTATGCGTTTCTACAAATCATTATGAGTGCCTATACCGATTTATACGTTTCTACATAATCGTTTTGAGTACCTACACCGATTTATGCGTTTCTACAAATCATTATGAGTACCTATACCGATTTATGCGTTTCTACATAATCATTATGAGTGCCTATACCGATTTATGCGTTTCTACATAATCGTTATGAGTACCTATACCGATTTATGCGTTTCTACATAATCATTATGAGTACCTATACCGATTTATGCGTTTCTACATAATCGTTATGAGTACCAATACCGATTTATGCGTTTCTACAAATCATTATGAGTACCAATACCGATTTATGCGTTTCTACATAATCATTATGAGTGCCTATACCGATTTATGCGTTTCTACATAATCATTATGAGTACCTATACCGATTTATGCGTTTCAATCCGTCACTATGCGTTTTCATAGGAGTTTAAGCGGGCTTGCGATGTATTTATGCGTGTTAAAAACAATTTATGCGTTTATCAAACGAGTTTCATCTTTAATGTAAAAAAAGCCGCTCAGTAAAAACTGACCGGCATGCCAACTGATTTATCTTGCGGAATAGCCGCCATCGATGACAAGTTCTGCGCCTGTAATGTAGGAAGCTTCGTCCGATGCAAGGAACAGGACTGCATTTGCGATATCTTCAGGCTGGCCGAGGCGTTGCAATGGCGTCATGCGGATAAGCGCTTGTACAACTTCCTTCGAATCTTCAAGGGATTTAGTCATCGGCGTTTCAACAACCCCTGGGAATACAGTATTTACACGAACTCCATATTGGCCAAAATCGGCTGCAGCGGCTCTTGAAATTGCACGAACAGACCCTTTAGATGCGGAATATGGATTGACCCCCATGCCAATCATCGCTGTGTAAGAAGAAATGTTAACGATGGCACCTTTTTTCGCCTCTTTCATATACGAAACAGCGTGCTTCATTCCTAAGAAAGTACCGAACCCATTGATGTCGGACAGTTTGCGCCAATCCTCTATCGTAATTGCATCCATTGATTTTTCAGTAGAGATTCCTGCATTGTTCACTAACACATCTACTTTACCAAGCTTCTCGACCGCTGTTTTCATTGCAGCTGCCCATTCTTCATCTGAAGTTACATTCAATTTAACAGGGATGACATTTTCATATGAGCCCCATTTTTCATTCAACGCATCTTCATTTATGTCCGCTGCTACGACTTGAGCTCCTTCAGCTGTGAAAAGATGTACCATTTTCTCTCCCATGCCAGAAGCTCCACCTGTAATGAACACTACTTTATCTTTAAATCGATTCATGGAACTCGCTCCAATCTTATTTATTTTAACGTCTAAATAATACTTCTTTTGTCGCAACAATTCAACGAAGTTGCCTTTGTACATAATGGGGTACCTTGCTGTAACCCCAATTGTTGCTTATACTATCGTATAGTATGTCGTTTTCAGAAAAATATAAGGAAGTGATCTACGTTGATAAAAGATCCTCGTTTCCTTCATTATAATGCCGCTATGTTTCGTCAGGATTTGCTTGCCGGGATTACGGTCGGTATTGTGGCCATTCCTCTTGGGATGGCTTTTGCAATTGCATCGGGCGTCAAACCCGAGTATGGCTTGTACACGACAATAATTGCGGGGTTTTTAGTGGCATTATTCGGAGGTTCACGATTTCAAATTGCTGGGCCTACAGGTGCTTTCATCCCGATCCTATTGGCAATTGTTTTGCAGTACGGCTATGAAGATTTATTGATAGCAGGGTTTTTAGCAGGGATTTTCCTAATCATTATGAGTTTCATAGGGATCAGCAATCTTATTCATTTCGTTCCTAAATCGGTTACGATTGGATTTACAGCAGGGATTGCCGTCATTATTTTCACAGGTCAGCTTGGTAACTTTTTTGGTCTTTCGGGACTGCAGAATAAACAATTCTTCCATGAAAACATGATAGATGTAGCCAAAAACTTCCACACAGTTAACTTATATAGCATTTTGACTGCTGGAATCGGGCTTATACTCATTTTTTTATTGCCAAAAATTGCGCCACGCATTCCATTGTTGTTAGTGACACTCTTAGTCCCTACTATTCTTTCAGTGTTATTGTACCCCGGGAAAGTGGAAACCATCGGCTCGACATTTGGCGGCATACCTCGTTCGCTGCCTGACTTTCAATTGCCGCAAATTACGATGTCAAAATTACTGACATTATGGCAGCCCGCACTTATTATCGCTGCTTTGGGTGCAATTGAATCTTTACTTTCCGCAGTTGTCGCCGACGGCATGAAAGATGGCCCGAAGCATAATTCAAAGCGAGAATTATTCGGTCAAGGAATAGCAAATATTGTTACCCCTCTATTCGGAGGCATTCCTGCTACTGGTGCAATTGCCAGGACGGCTACAAATATTCGCTCCGGAGCTGCAAGTCCAGTATCAGGAATGATTCAAAGCATTTTCGTATTGCTTTTCCTATTGCTATTATCGCCATTTGCTTCCTATATCCCACTAGCTGCAATGGCCCCTATTCTAATGTTTGTTGCATGGAATATGAGTGCGCGAAAAACATTTGTCCATATTTTGTCTCTTCGTTCAGGGGACTCTATTGTATTGCTTACAACTTTCTTATTAACGATTTTTGTAAACGTAACTGTTGCAGTTCAAGTTGGCATATTATTAGCCGCATTGTCCTTCTTGAAGAAAATGAGTGGAAAACTTACGATTACCTCTCAAAAAACATCTACGGTGGAAGCCCATAAATTCGGTGATTCCGTTTCTAAGTTTATCGTAGAAGGACCTCTGTTTTTCGGAACAGCAAAGGTTTTCGAAGATCATATTCCTGAAATTTTATCAACAGCTACCAAAAAAGTAATATTGGATTTTCAGCATGTATCGGTAATAGATGCAACGGGAGAAGCAGCACTTTCTTCATTGTTGGATGAAATTACAAAGCAAAAGAGGCTTCTCATTATAAAGAAGTTACCAAAAGAGAAAATTTCTATGTTTAAAAAAAGTGGGTTATACGATCGCATCGGAAAAGAAAACTTTTTTATGTAATAAAGAATGCTTTAATTGTATAACTATTTTACTCCATAGGAATTGTCCTTTAAAATAACTCAGCCTGAACCGTTTTTCCGAAATTAAAAACCGGCGAAGAAATACATACTGTTCTTCGCCAGTTTCTTTGTCAAACCTATAATCTATCCTGCTACGACTTCTTTCATCGATTGATTTTCTTCTGGTCTGCTTCTTTGGATAGCCCATATGATGACGATGAGCAATATGCCGATCGTGCTCGAAAGCAATTCTGGAACGATAAGCAATATTCCCGCACCAAATAAGACAATCCTCTCCCACAATCTTGAATTTCTTATAAAATAGCCGATGACAGCGCTGCTTACACCGATCATACCGATAAACGCTGTAAGGATGCTGAGAAGAAGCTTTACTGGCGTTGCATCGACAAAAACAAGTATAGGATTGTAAATGAAAACATACGGAATAATAAAAGCGGCAATCGCCAATTTCACTGCGGTCATTCCGGTTTTGAATGGATTTGCTTTGGCAATTCCTGCTCCAGCATAGGCTGCCAAACAAACTGGTGGCGTAATATCTGCCACGATTCCAAAATAGAAAACAAACATATGTGCAGCCATAGGCGCAATGCCAAATTCATTTATAAGAGCAGGCGCAGCAATAGTTGCTGTTACAACATAGTTTGCGGTTGTCGGCAATCCCATCCCTAAGATGATACAAGCTACCATTGTGAAAAATAACGCTAAGATCAAATGCCCACTCGACAAAGCAATAATGCCTGAAGCAAATTTACCGCCTAAACCGGTCATACTGACGACACCCGCAATAATGCCGGCAGTCGCAACAGCTGAAATTACAGGTAATGCAACTCTTCCGCCTTGTTCCAATACATAGATGATTTTTCGTATATTGAACTCGGATTCTTTACGAACCAGCGCATTAAAGCACCAAATAAGAAAAGCTGACAAAATACCGAATAAAGCAGCTCTTTGCGGAGTAAATCCCGACATAATTGTTGCGATGATTACTAACAACGGGATAATCATATACCCGTCTCTAACAAAAATCTTTTTAAAGATCGGCAACTCTGATTTTGGCAAACCTAAGATCCGCAGTCGTTTTGCCTCAAAATGTGTTCCAATGAAAATCCCAGTGAAATATAAAATCGCCGGTACGACTGCCGCTAACATAATTGCAGCATAGCTGACACCTAAATATTCCATCATAATAAACGCAGCGGCTCCCATCATCGGAGGCATAATTTGCCCCCCTGTCGAAGCGGAGGCTTCGGTTGCTGCCGCAAATTCCGGCTTGAAGCCGGCTCTTTTCATCATTGGAATTGTAAAACTTCCAGTAGCAACTGTATTCCCGACCGAACTTCCTGAAACAGTCCCTTGCAAAGCGCTCGCTACAACCGCTGCTTTCGCAGTTCCGCCTGTATAGCGCCCAGTCAATGAAAATGCCAAGTTATTAAAAAACTTTCCGATCGGTGTGTTGACTAATAATACACCAAAAAACAAAAACAGAAAGATAAATTTTGCGGAAATTTGTACCGGCTTTCCAAAGACCCCGCTTTCCCGATACCATAAAGTCGTTGCTGTACGATCGAAAGAAAATCCTTCATGCGATAAAATTTTTGTCGGGACCAAATTCCCGAATATCGCGTATAAAATTGCGATACTTGCCACGATAACGATCGGAACACCGACTGTCCTTCTCGTCGCCTCCAATACAAGCAATATCCCTACTAGTGAAATGATTATATCTAAAGTGCTGTAGCCAGAAACTCTGCTTTGAAGAATCGAATCGAAAAAAAAGATTTTATGGTACGACACATACATCGCTGTAAAAGCAAGAAGGACATCATACCAAGGCACTTTTTTCTGCGTCTTCCTCCAAGCTTTTTTAGCAGGATAAAGAAGGAAGATAATGCCTAACGCTGTGCCAAGATGGATCGCCCCTTGCTGTTGGGAAGGCAAAACACTTGTAGCCCCAGTGTAGAGATGAAAGACAGTAAGGGCTACAGCAAGAAATGTAACGACATACGCCCATCTGCCAATTTGTATACGAAAATGGTTTTCTTTATCATACTTTTCTAAGATTTGTTGTGCATCGATCGCCTTTTGCTCTTTCATCATCCGCCTCCTTCTGCTTCACGATCTATTATTTCAAGTCATCAAAGCTATTAATTTTTGTCTTTTCACGAGTTACGATTTGGACGACTTCCGGATAAACGTGTCCGATAAACGCAGCATTTTGAACTGGGTTCCCTTCAAAATCCGCCTTTCCCGCGACTGCATTCAATGCCGGCACATGCACTGTCATGCCAATATCCATTTCTCCCTTTGAAATGGATGAAAGGTTTTCCACTGACGCCCCGGTTTCCATATTTGATACATTAATATCATCAATATACTTATTCCATAAATTCGCAATTTCCCCGCCCAATGGATAGTAAGTTCCGCCTTGGCTTCCAGTTCCCAATGTTAGTTCAGATTTTCTGTTTTCCTTTGTTGCACTGACTTCCGCAACTTCATTCGCAACCGTTAACCCTTGTTCTTCATAATACTTCTTCGCACCTGGATGGATAGGCAGCCCTTCCGCACCATTTAGTGCATTTTCCAATATCATTTGCTTCGCTTGTGAATGTGTATTTTCACTCGCTTTTTCAATCATGTATTTTGCAAGTTCATATCCCAAATCCTCATCGATCGTATCCGTATTGGCCATCATAATTGCATAAGCGGTCACCGTCTGAATATCTTCTGTCAAAAAGTCATAAGAATCCTTTGGTATCGTAAAATGCTTGTAACCTGATTCATCTTCAATTTTCTTAATTGCTTCATCCGATAAGCTAATCATTTTGACATCGCCAGCGGATGCTTGCAAGCTTTCGATACTCGCTGCAGGCAACCCAAGGATACCGATTGAAATATCGATATTGCCATCCTGAACACCATCCGCAGCATCTCCAAATCCTTCTTGAAATGCTTTGTAATCAGAATCCTCAATGCCATAAGCAGCCAAAATTACCTTTGATAAATTATTCGTCTCACTTGCAGGCGGTCCAATTGCAATATTTTTTTTGCCTCCCCCACCACATGCCGACAACATAAGCAGCAGGCCGACCAAAACAAACATGAGAATTCTTACGTTTTTCTTCTGCATTTTTATCCCCCTTTTTCATCTGTCCCTTTCTCGTAAGCGCTTACAAAACTGTGAGCAAGAGTTTCTCTGAAGAGGTTCGCACGCCGCGAAAAACGGAATCTTATAATTATTATAATAGTTTATGATTTTTAATCAACAATATTTTCTCTATTCTGATACTTCTTTTCAGCACTAACCTTTGGATTGAATCGCTTTTGAGCTGTTTAAAATAAATTGTAGATCGCCTTACGTTATCATGTTTCCATGCTCTTTTTTTTTTATTGGATCATTGAATCGTAGGAAGATCGAGTGAAAACGATATGTAAAATGGCAATAAAAAAACCCCGTCCATTTCGAACAGGATTTAAATTTCTCTGCTTTTAGTCTAAAAACGATGCTTTTTGCAAAGTTTCAGCAAGCACTTTCGCTCCGATGTATAATGCTTCACGATTAAATGCCATATGCGGATGATGCAAGCCAGGGCTTAGGTCTGCTCCAATTCCAAGCATTGTAGCCTTCAAATGCGGACGTTTTATCGTATAAAAATGAAAATCATCGCTGCCCGATGTAATAATCGCTGAAGATAGTGCTTCTTTACCTACTGTGGCAATGATGGCTTTCTCTGCTATATTAGCAGCCTCTTCTGAAACTTCTGCTGCAGGTGTATAATCTGTCCACTCAAATGTTATTTCTACACCGTGAAGCTCCCTGATTGTTTGTATGCCTTTTTCAATCTGCTCTCTTAATGATTCCAAAACGACGTTTGATTGTGCACGAATATCCATCGCAAATGTCGCTGTTCCCGGTATAATATTTACATTGTCACTACCAGCCATCACTTTCGTCAATTTAGCAGAATATGCTTCGTACGGAGAAAAATGCAACGATTTAACGAATTGTGAGATCGCGAAAATTGGATCAAGTGCATTCTTACCTTGATGCGGTCTTGCACCGTGGGCATCGACTCCAATTACTCTGCCTTCTAAGAAAATAGCCGCTCCGTGGTGAATAGCTGGAGATACTTTGCCAAACGGAATTTCTTCTTGAGGCCGTAAATGAATGCCAAACAGATGTGATACTCCGTCTACCGCTCCACGCTCAATCATAGCAAGCGCTCCGTTTCCTTTCTCTTCAGCCGGTTGGAAAATGAAGCGTATGCGGCTGCCCAAAGGTTTGTCCAATAAATAAGATAAAGCGCCTAATACCATTGACATGTTCGCATCATGCCCACAAGAATGATTTGCCCGGAACACACCATCTACCTCTTGCCAAAGTGCATCCATATCCGCTCGAACCGCTAATATGCGATCTCCTTCACCTATCTCGGCAATGACACCAGTTACATCATCGAATGTGTGATGGGCAACCTCCATCCCTTGCAATAATTGCGATATCTTCTTAGTCGTTTCATATTCTTTATAGCTTACTTCTGGATATGTATGAAAATGTTCGAACCATTCCTCGATTTGCTTTTTCACTGACAATTGTCTCACTCCATTCATTTCATTCGTCTGTAAATAAAGGATAGCTGAAATAAGCCAATAAAAAAAGCCGGGCAACCCGGCTTCAGCTTGTTGACAAACATTCGATACTATATTGGAGCCCGCATGCCTACACGAGTCATGTAGTCAGCGCGAATTGAAACTGTAAAAAGTTCGATATCCTTACTATCAATGCCCAATAATGATATCAAAGCACTTTATTCCTCGCATTTAGCCCACTTCATAAGCATGCTTTTTAAGACAACTTAGAAACATTCTGTGAACTTAAATCAATAACAACTATAACTTCCACTTCACTCGTGCGTAAATGACAAGCATGAGCAAGTTGAAAGCTGAACTGATGAACGTTCCGTACGCGATTGCTGTTGCCCCCATCGAGTCAACAAACAAGTAGATGATTGCGATATTGATGCCCAATACACTAATCAAGCTAAAAATGACCGGAAGCACGGAATTTCCTTTTGCATAATAAAAACGGGTAACGTACGTAGTTGCCGCTAAAAAGAACATGGACAGCGCAAATACTTGGAAGATCGGAACAGTTAACTGGATAGATTCTTCACCGAACTTGCTACTGCCGAATCCAAAAATGAGCCGGATAATCGGATCCGCAAAGAAATAGGCAACTGCCGTTGCGGGGCCTATTAAAGCAACAAGATATAGCATCCCTTTTTTATACAGCTTTTTAATCGTTTCATTGTCCCCTTCGCCTTCCTTCTTGCTCAACAAAGGGTAAATGACTGTCGTCACAGCTGTCATCATAATAGCTTGAGGGAAATTACTTAATTTGGATGCATAGTTGACTGCGGAAATGGCACCTTCAGACAAGCCTGCCGCCGCAATTCTATGGATTATTGCGTAAAACTGCATAGATGCTCCACCTAATAGAATAGGCAAAGCGATCGACCATACCCGCTTTACATCATCGGACTTTCCAAAAGAAGGTTTTAAAGAGAATGTAGTACCACGTTTAATGCCCCCATATAGAAAAACGCCCATGAAAATAGCGGACAATAAAGCGCCAATCCCATAAGAAGCCGGTCCATACCAAGGAGTTAACAATACACCGATCACGACAAACGCAGCATTATAAACTAAGATGGCAAGGCTTGATAAATGAAAGCGGTCGTTCACATTCAACAAACCGCTCATCCATGTTGATAGGACAAGGATAACGGTTGAGGGCATCATCCAAAGAAACAGTTCGTACGTCATTGCAAATTGGTCGGGCTTTAACCCAGGAAACGTCAGTTTTAACAACGGACCTGCAAATATAACAGAAAGCACTGTAATGATTGATGCGGCAAGTAACACCGTTGTGAAAATTTTTCGGACATACAGCCCTTTTTCGGAAGAGGTTGAATGGTAAACCGAAATAAAAGCAGTCGTCAGCCCTCCGCCTACAACAAGATAAATGAAGTTCGGAATCGTGTATGCCGTTGCGATCGCATCGGCAGCAATGCTCGTCCCATATTGTCTACCGATAACAACTTCACGCAAAAAGCCGAACAGGCGGGCAACAATATTAATGACTGCTACTGCGCCAATAATTTTAATAAATTTATTCATACGATTTGTCCTGCCCTTTCGCCGCTGCATCGTATAGCGCAATCAACCGTTCCGCAATAACATCATAGGAATTGCTTTTTACACGGTGCTCAGCGGCTTCATTTGGCGAACTGTCAGCTGTCCGCAATGCCGTTAGCAATCCTTCCGCCAATGAAGAAGGATTGTGCGGTTCCACTAAAACTCCAGCTCCGTCACGAAGCAATGAAGATAGCCCTCCCACATTCGTAGCAACGACAGGTGTACCGACCGACATCGCTTCCAGCGCTACAAGCCCGAACCCTTCATGATGGGATGGCAAAACGAAAACATCAGCCGCCACCATCCACTCCGCTAGTTCTTGCTGTGGTTTAGGTTCCATATGGATCGTTTTATCCGGTCGACGTAAAGAATGTCGATTAAATTTCTCCATGAATCCTGCATCTTTCGAAGAACCAATCAAATAGAGAACAGCTTCGGGTTCTTCTTTACTAACAATGTCGAATGCTTCAATTAAATCCAATATCCCCTTCGCTTCAATCATATTTCCAATGTATAAGATACTTTTCTCTTTTACAGGTATCGATAATGAACGGCGGACTGCTTGCTTGGGCATTGGTGCGAATACAGAAGTATCTACTCCCATGCTCATTAGCTCCACTTTTTCAGGGGCTACTCCAAAGCGGTGAATGACGTCTTCCCGTAATTTCTCCCCGACCGTTATAACCGTATGGGCTTGTTGCAAAATGTTCTTCGTCATTTTCGCAATGCGCGCATTTTTCGCTGCCATTTTATCAAGGTCTCCTCCATGCACCGTCACAATATACGGAATGCCAAACCACTTTTTGGCCAACAGCGAAAGATAACCGGTAGGAAACGCGTAATGAGAATGAGTTAATGAAAGTTTCTTTTTATTTTTCATGACATATAGCATAGATCGTAAAAACCATGACAAATACTTTTTTATCGCAGCGACCTTCCCTTTTTTCGGATCGTCAATTGCTATAACATCGACATCTACATCGTGTTTTTTTAAAAGTTCTACTTGATTTTTAACAAAAATACCGTATGTCGGATGTTCTTTTGAAGGATACATATTACTGAAAACAGCTATTTTGCACAAGGGAATCATCCTATCTCTTTTCCTTACTTTACACATTGAACGATTATACCATAAATTATGTTGCATTCGGTTCTCATTATTGTTGAATCGTAATATATAAAGTGCGTTTATAAAATATATCTTCCATGTTACAGTTTTGTGAAAAAAGTAGCGGATGAAATAGGTAATATTCCATAGATTTTTGGAGAAAACGAAGGAATAATAGGAGATTTACATAAGGTAAGTGTCAAACCTTTAATATTTATCTTAAGTTGAACGTTGTTATGAAAGCGTTTATAGCAATATATGACTCTTGTAATGTTATTGTAATCTAACTGTAACCGAATTGAAGGTTTAGCTATGATACTATGTTCTCAGATAAAAGCACGCCCACTATAAACGTGCGAAAGGGGAATTTGGGAACCATAATGAAAAGACTGTTCATCGTTTTATTTGCTTGCCTTTTGATTTCAACAACTGTACCAGACATGGCCTCAGCGAATTCACCGACTTCGCTCGTTAGCACAGCAAGGAATTATATAGGAACTCCTTATTCCTATGGAGGATCAACCACATCCGGATTCGACTGCTCTGGATATACACAGTTCATCTTTAAAAAAGAAGGGATATCCATCCCAAGATCGACTGGTCAACAGTATGCAATGGGAACATCTGTTAAAAAAGGCGATCTAAAAACTGGTGACCTCGTTTTCTTTAACACTTCCGGAAATGGTGTGTCACACGTTGGTATTTATATCGGTTCAAACCGATTCATTCATTCATCGACAAGCAAAGGTGTCACGATCTCATCAATCAATGACCCTGCTTATTGGGGCAAACGCTATTTAGGTGCTCGTCGAGTTGCAAAATTCAACCACGAAAAAGTAGTTGCTTATGAGCCGGCAACAGCATCTGAAGTTGAACCAAAATATGTAACACGTGCTGAAATCGCTGAAACACTTGTTAAAGAATTAGGTCTTGAGACAACTGAAACTACAATTACTTTCTCGGACGTTTCCAAAGAGCATCCGAATTATAATGCAATAATGGCAGTAGCAAATGCGGGCGTTTTCTCAGGTAACGATGGAAAGTTTAATCCAGAAGACTCTTTGACTCGCGCACAGTTAGCGAAAATAATCGTAGAAGCTTTCGGATTGGAAGGTTCTGCAAAGACATCTTATACCGACGTACCATCTGATCATTGGGCAACTGAATACATCGACATCCTTGCCTACAATCATGTAGCAAGCGGCTACGAAGATGGCTCGTTCGGACTTAACGATAAATTGACTGATAAGCAATTCCAAAAGATTATTGATCGTCTCAATCAATAATTGCAAACAGGGTGATCCGCGCGGAGTGGACATCCTGTTTTTTTATATTTTTCGCTATGAATCTATCAAGTTTCCTATAGATTTACATGCGTATTACTGATAAACTAAATCTACATCAAAAGTAAAATATAGGGAGGACAACATGAAACCAGTTAAATGGGCAACCGTTGCATTGTTGATTTTCGCACTCGTTTCCATCGCCCCGGTACATTCATCGGCAAAATTCCAGTTCTCGGACATATCACCCGACAAGGAATACTATGAACAAGTCCATTACATAGCAGATCTTGGTATTGTGAACAAAGTCGAAAAGTTTAATCCAGGCGATAATTTGACAAGAGCCCAAGCGGCAAAAATGCTTGTCATTGCCACAAAAAAAGACAAAATTCCGACACCAGCTGTACAATTTAAAGATTTGAAACCTAACACTGAGCAATACGAATATGCAAGCCGTGCTGTTGAATTAGGATTCTTTAAGAAAAACGCAGATGGCAGTTTCAAGCCGAATGAAAAAATTAAACGTGCAGAGATGGGTTACGCGCTTTCTGTCGCCTTTAATTTATCCGAAAAAATCACTGTTGATCGTCCTCTAATGTTAACAGACATGAAAAACAGTCCATATACTGAGCAAATTAATGGTTTGTACTATGGTGGCGTGACACAAGGCGATGAAGGGAAATTTTTGCCGAATAACTATTTGACAAGATCTCAATTCGCGCTTTTTGTTGCAAGAGCATTGAACGATAAGTATAAATTACCTGTTAAATTGCCTGAACAAACATCCCATGCTTATTATGCAAAAGTAAAAACGGGCGGTGTCAATCTGAATGTCAGATCTCACCCTGCAGTTACCGGAGACATTGTCGGCAAGTTAAATGATGGTGATATTGTTGAAGTTATCGGACAAGCTGGTGATTGGCTGTTAATCCTATTAGATGGCAAGAACGGCTATATCCATAGTGATTACACTGTTGAAGTTAGTGTAAATCCTGGTGACGATGTAGCGACAGAAGAGCCTAATGAGCCTGAAGAGCCAACTCCTCCGACAGAGGTAGAGCCTCCTTCAAACAATTCAAAGCTTATTGGGAAAGTTACCGCTTCGTCTTTGAATGTACGTAAACAAGCAAATGCTACATCAGAAATCATTGACAAATTGAAGTTAGGCCAACAAGTGGACGTGCTCGCATTGAACGGCAACTGGGCAACGATTAAAACGAATGCCGGCACAGGCTATATTCACAAAAACTATATAAAACTAATCAATCAATCAGGCAATCCGTTAAAAGACCGTATCATCGTACTCGATGCCGGTCATGGCGGTAAAGATCCTGGTACTTCGAAAAGCGGCGTGACAGAAAAAGCGATCGTTCTTGATATATCCAAACGATTAGAACAGAAACTGAAAAACGCCGGTGCAAAAGTTCTCATGACTCGTTCCAATGATTCGTACTTAACATTGGAACAACGCACAGAGTTTGCAAAAAAGAACTATGTGGAAGCGTTCGTATCAATCCATGTGAACTCAGCAAGTTCAACTTCCGCTAAAGGAACAGAAGTGTATTATGATTCATCTTTGAACCCTAACGCAGCGGAAAGTAAAGCATTGGCGCAAAAGATTCAAAACAATATTGTCAAACAAGCAAACATGGCAGACCGTGGCGTACGCGACCAACGTTTTTATGTCATTAGAAATAATAACGTTGCATCTGTCCTGATTGAATTAGGTTTCATTACGAATTCAGAGGACTTTAAAAAACTGTCAAGTTCTCAATACGCTGAAATTTACGCTGAAGCGATCTATCAAGGACTTGTACAATACTATTCAGCTCCATAATAAATTATGCCGGAAAGAAGATATCTTCTTTCCGGTTTTTGTTATAAAACTTCTTTGTTGCTTCCTTCTAAATTCCCCCATCATTCTACTTAATAATTCATAGCATACCGCTAAATTTTCCAAAAATTCATTTGTTCTTTAAATACGAAAATGGTACACTAACATAGAATACGCTTACATCATTATTCTTTATTAAAGCTATTTGTAGAATAGTGATAATAACCGAGTAAAGGAAGGTGCACAATGTCAAAGAAATATGTGAAAGGTGTTGCAGCATCCATGCTTTTGTTCAGCATGGCAGGTATTACGCCGGCTGCCGTATCTGCAGAGGAAGCAGCGAAATCCTCCGATTTTTCGCTGACAGTGTTCCATACGAATGACACTCATGCTCACTTGGAGAACATTGCACAATTTTCCGCCCTTTTAAAAGAAAAGCGCGCGGCAACGCCTAATAATGTCCTCTTACATGCTGGAGACGTCTTCTCAGGAACATTATATTTCAATGAATTTTTAGGACAAGCCGACCTAAAATTTCTAAACTATTTGGGCTACGATGCCATGACATTCGGCAACCACGAATTTGACCTCGGCCTTTCCAATGATGGCCATAAAGCACTATCGGATTTCGTTAAAGGAGCTAATTTCCCATTTGTCGCTGCAAACCTCGACTTTTCTAAGGATAGCAATTTCAATGGTCTTCAGAAGCGAGAAGTGACAGCTGAGCCGGAAAACGGCAAAATTTATAACGGAATTGTCAAAGAAGTCGATGGAGAGAAAATCGGTATTTTTGGATTGACGACCGAAGAAACAGTTGCCATTTCAAGCCCAGAAAAAATTACTTTTTCAAACTATATTACAGAGGCAAAAGCAGCTGTAGAAGCTTTTGAAGAATTAGGCATCAACAAAATCATTGCAGTAACTCATATCGGCTTCGATGATAATTCAGCGATTGATAACGACCAGGAGTTGGCGAAAAACGTTCCGGGAATTGATATTATCGTTGGCGGCC
This sequence comes from Sporosarcina contaminans, assembly GCF_042679045.1. Taxonomy (NCBI): domain Bacteria; kingdom Bacillati; phylum Bacillota; class Bacilli; order Caryophanales; family Caryophanaceae; genus Sporosarcina; species Sporosarcina contaminans. The sequence goes on from NZ_JBHTLT010000029.1 coordinate 64,172, forward strand.
ACACACATTCCAAATTAGAACAACCGGTAGTTTTCAATGAAGACAAAGAACCGACAATCATCGTACAAGCTGATCAATACCACAATTTCTTAGGACAATTGGATGTTACATTCGATGAAAACGGTGTTATAAAAGAATATAACGGTGTTCTCCATGAAGTCGATCCAGAAGGAGAAAAAGATGCTGAAGCGGCGGATTTAATTAAACCTTATGCCGATCAAGTTGCAAGCACAATGGAAAAGCCTACTGGGGGCGTAGCGGATGTCTTCCTTAGCGGCTTGCGCGACTTAGGCGGGGTTCGTGCTGGTGAAACAAACTTGGGGAACATTATTACAGACGGTATGCTATCAAAAGCAAAAGAAATCGACCCTGAAGTATCAATCGCATTCCAAAATGGCGGCGGTATCCGTGCTTCCATCAATCAAGGCGATATTACATACGGAGATGTGCTAACCGTGTTGCCTTTCGGAAATAACCTTGCCATTATAGAATTGAGTGGTGCAGAGCTAAAAGAGACGTTCGAGCACTCCGTTAAAGAATATCCGAAAGAAAGCGGCGGATTCCTTCACGTAGCTGGCATGCAAGTTATCTTTGACGGTAAAGCCGAAGTTGGAAAGCGAGTTGTTTCGCTTAAAATCAACGGCGAAGAAGTGGAAGATGGCAAAATGTATAAAGCTGCGACAAATGTCTTCACTGCCAGAGGCGGAGACGGTTTCGAAGCATTAGGCAAAGCCTATGAAGAAGGACGAGCAAGTGAACCTGGTTTCAGTGATTGGGAAAATCTTGCGGACCATTTGAAATCAATCGGACATATTACACAAGGAATTGAAGGAAGGATCCTGGCAACTGTTCCATATAAAGACGTTTCTTTAGATAGCTGGGCGTATCCTTACATCTCTGATTTATATTATCGTGACATTCTATCTGACGGATCGGCATTCCATCCAGGCAAAGATATAACACGAGCAGAAATGGTGAATTGGATTGTAAAAGCTTTGAAAATGGATGCGAAAGGAGCAGCGCCTTTCACTGATCTAGACGGCCTATCTGCAGATGTCAAAGCAAATATTGCAGCTGCTTATGAAAATGGTATCGTCAAAGGAAACGACGGCAAGTTCGCACCAAACGAAAAAGTGACGCGTGCACAATTTGCTTTAATACTTGAACGTGCGTTTGAACAATATACTGGTGAAGCATATGAAGCTGCTGAAAAAGCGCCGTACTCTGATTATGGCAACTATGCAGATGATGCAGTAAATGCAATCTCCATGCTGCATGAACTTGGCATCGCAACTGGCTTTGAAGGTAAATTCATGCCAGATCAATTTACAACGAACCAACAGGCCGCTAAAATTGTTTCCAACTTCATCTATAATACAAAGCAAGTGAAAAAAGCGGAGTAATTTTAAAAAGGCCATCAAAGCAAACAACATTTGCAATGATGGCTTTTTTTTATTTTTCCGCCTTTAATCCGACATGACGTTCAACCCACGACTCATTGTAGATTGCTCGCTTCCCTGCCTCCCGCAAAGGTACAACGGAATAGCGATGGCTTTTATCCCGTACGACTGCGGTCGGGTAAAAAGTTGAAGTACCAACTTCAATGAAACACTTCCCTGCATATTCTGTTCTATGAATCTCCACTTTTGCAATTCCACCTATGTTCGTTGAGTCGAATTGCTGTGCAGAGTAAAAATTGCCCAATGAATAAAATACGGATGTGTGTCCGATCTGTTCATGCTTTTGTAAAACATGTGGGTGGTGCCCAAAAATTATATCGGCTCCAGCATTGGAAAGCTCTTTAGCCAATTCTTTTTGAAAATCCGTAGGTATTAGTGCATATTCATCTCCCCAATGAATTGACACGGCAATTATATCTACTTTCCCTTCCATATTGTCAATGTCCGTCATGATATTGTTTTTATTAATGAGTGAAACGAGATACTCTTTTCCATCTGGAATTGCCATGCCATTTAAGCCATATGTGTAGGACAGTACGCCAATACGGATACCAGATACTTCAACGATTCGCTGCTGTGCTCTGTCCTCTTCCGTAGCGTATGCGCCAACATATGGCATATTATATTCATTCATATGCTGTAATGCGTTCGTCAAACCTTTTTCGCCTTGATCTAATATATGATTATTCGCGAGGGATATCATATCGACACCTGACGCTTTCAAGTCGCGAATAATATGTTTTGGGCTGTTGAACCGTGGATAACCCGATAACCCTAATTCTTTCCCACCAGGCAATGACTCTTGGTTTGCCAATAAAAAATCGATCTCCGTCAGTTTCTCTTTCACTCGTTCAAAAGCAACGCCATAAGAATCATATGTAAATAATGGATTATGCAAAAGAACATCACCGATCATGCCGACCGTAATGGTTGTTTTATCCGCCTGAATAGTGTACTCGATCGGCTTGGCATATAGAGGTTTAAAATCTTTGGGCATAGCAATCGACTCTTCAGAATAGGAACAGCCCCCTACTGCCATCATAAGTAAAGAAAACAAACTAATTAATCGGACCACTCAACTATCTCCAGTCATCTTAATCTATGAATCTCATTTTATTATACGAAACCCGATCGCTCTATGGAAGGAAGAATGGAAAAACCTTCAAATCATCAAGTATGACGTTTGAAGGTTTTAACTGTTATGCAATTAATACAATGGAATGAACTATCCGCGTCTCGTTTCTGTAGATTTCGTAGCTTGTTTCATTTGCTTTTTTGCATTTTGCTCCGGTTCAAAATCTGGGAATTTTGCTTCAGGCATGCCTGTAAATCTGTTTTCTTCTTGTTGTTTAGATTGTAAAAACAGATCTTTTTTTTCTTTCATTTATTTGAACAGCTCCCTTAAAGTCATCTTGTCTTATAGATACCCAAAGAGACTGTATTTAATCTACATAAATTTAAACCTAAAATAGGTCTCAGACTGTAGACAATAATTCTTTTCGTTTTGTCTACAGTCTTTTAAAGGTTTGTAGTCACGAGATAGGAATTTGGTACAGCTATGTTTGATAATGTACACCACAGTTTTGTTTCGTTAATAATACCCTCTATAGTAACTGATTGTAATATATGATAGAGCCAACAATGCTTGTCACGTGAAGATTTAACTACTTGACATCCATGGTATGCGAGTGTTTGTTAACAAGCTCCGTGTCATACTCTAAAATGGCTTAATTCTTTTTGTAAATCCTCAGATAGCTTCGCTAAAATTTGCGCACTTTCCGAAATTTCATGGTTCGTAGCGAGTTGCTCTTCAGTAGCCGCGCTTGTATCACTAGCAGCCATTGCTCCTTTTGTACTCAATTCACGAACTTCATTCGCTCCTTTTGTCACTTCATCCGACATCGCTTGTATTTCCTCAATAGCTGCGGAAACCGTTTCGATTTTTTCAACTACATCTCCTACTGCTTCCTGTATTTCAGAAAATACTTGCTTGGATTGGTCGGTTGCTTCGATTCCTGAATCTACGATTACTCGGTTTGAAGAAATCGATTGCACAGCCCTTTTGGATGCGTCCTGAATTTGATTGACCATTTTTCCGATATCAGCTGCCGACGTCTTCGACTGTTCCGCCAAATGACGGACTTCCTCCGCAACAACTGCAAATCCTTTCCCATACTCTCCCGCCCTTGCAGCCTCAATCGCAGCATTTAAGGATAAAAGATTCGTCTGTTCTGCTATGTCCGTTATTAGACCAGTAATTTTTTGGATTTCCTCTGAATGCTTTTCCATTTCTTCCATAATGGTTGATGATTCATTTATGGTCGTATGAATCGTCGTCATTTGTTCTGAAACTTGAGCAATTTTTTCAGAACCTTTCACTACCAATTGATTGACCGTATCGGCAGATGTCAGCATTTGTTCATTGTTCAATGCTATTTCAGTGACACCGATTGTTAGATCATTCATCGAAGTAGCTGACTGCTCAGAAATTTGCCTTTGATGTTCGCTCGTAGATAATTGTAATTCTGCCGTTTTTGCAACCATTTCAGAAGATGCTAAGCTTTCCTCTGAACTTGCAGATAGCTCTTCGGCTTGTGCTGCCAATTGTAGAGTTGAGCCGTTAATGCGCCTTATCATATTGGCAACGTCTGCGCCCATTTTATTAAAAGCGGCAGCCATTTCACCGATCTCGTCTTTACTTTTCACAGACAGCGGATCAATGGTAAAATCCCCTTCCGCAATGGCGTTCAATCCCCCAGTAACAATTTTTACCGGTCTGGAAATACTGCGGCTAATAACTGTTGAAATAATTAGTCCACTTATGACAGCCACCAAAATTAATAGACCGTCAAATAAAACAACGTTCGTCATCAATTTCTGAATATCCTTGCGTGTTTGTTCAACGATCTTATACTGCACTTCTTTCATCATTTCTGCGCGATCTAAAACGATATTTTCGACATTGCTTGAAGATTTTCCAATACTGATTGCAATATCGTCTTTCCCTGAAATTGTATTCGTAACAATCGTATTTTGAAGTTCTGTGAACGCTTTCATTGATTCTTGCAAAGCTTCAAAATGCGTTCTCATAACATCCCCGTCTGCTACGCTTTCCAATTCCCCTAACAGCTCTTCTGACCATTCCAAGTTCTCCGTTCTTTTGTCAAGAAAGCTATCATCCTTATAGAGCATATATCCGCGTATATTACTTTGAATTTCCTTTTGGCTTAAAATAAAGTCGTCAATAATATTAATTTTAACCATTTCATCGTTAAGCAGTTGCTCGTACTTATTGTTCAGATGAATTGTCATCCATAAGCTTAAACCGCCAACAACTATTAACAATAAAAGAATAACGCCAAAACCACTCCACATTTTTTTCGTTACAGACTTTCTCATGACCCCTTCAACCCCATCCTATGTAGCTTTTATGTCTTTTCTCACAATACAATATTTATAAATCATCATACTATTTACTCATTATAGCATTACCTACTAACTATTCAATAGGTGATCATGTAGGATGGGGAAAATCGATTCCATTTTGCTGTAAATCTATGTTTGGGGTCAAGTTTTCATCATTCCAAAAGAAAAAACCAGTGAAGAAACGGCACTGCCTGTCGTTTTTGAGACAATAATAAAACACCTTCTAAGCAGCCTTTAGTCGGTATTCAACCGGCGATTGGCTGTTTAGTTTCGCTTGAATTCGGATA
>NZ_JBHTLT010000030.1:0-18807 GCF_042679045.1 Sporosarcina contaminans
TGACGGATACTAATCGATCGAGGACTTAACCTATAAGAAAAGCGGAGACGACCGTTTAACCGCTGAGGCTGGACAAAGAAAAAATTGCACGGTTGATTGATGTACGATGTCTGTTTTATCCGGTTTTGAGCGAATAAAAATACTTTTTTGTAAAAAACGCTTGAAATTTCCAGTGAGATCTGATATACTAAATCTTGTCTTGTGAAAGTAGTCCAGTGATAATGGCGAAGAGGTCACACCCGTTCCCATACCGAACACGGAAGTTAAGCTCTTCAGCGCTGATGGTAGTGAGGGGCTTCCCCTTGTGAGAGTAAGACATCGCTGGGCTGCAATTCTCAAAGAGAATGAACTATACAAAGGTCATTCGTTTCATTATTATTCCGCAGTAGCTCAGTGGTAGAGCAATCGGCTGTTAACCGATCGGTCGTAGGTTCGAGTCCTACCTGCGGAGCCAAATGGAGAGCTGTCCGAGTGGCCGAAGGAGCACGATTGGAAATCGTGTATACGCTAACCGCGTATCAAGGGTTCAAATCCCTTGCTCTCCGCCAGATTTATACAATAGATAATATACATATGGCCCCTTGGTCAAGCGGTTAAGACACCGCCCTTTCACGGCGGTAACACGGGTTCGAATCCCGTAGGGGTCACCATTCTATTTAAAGACTCGTACAACAGTACGTGACTGATTGAGCGAATGAAGCTGACGCAGTAATGCGAAGCTTATCGCACTCCCGTTAAAATTGGGAGAAGCGAGTAGAACAAGGAAGCGATTGAGTGAAAGAAGGAGCGTACAACGGTACGTGACTGATTGAGTGAATGAAGCTGACGCAGTAATGCGAAGCTTATCGCAATTTTAACCCGGAGGATTAGCTCAGCTGGGAGAGCACCTGCCTTACAAGCAGGGGGTCGGCGGTTCGAACCCGTCATCCTCCACCATAATTATTATCGCGGGGTGGAGCAAATCTCATAACGCAGAATGTGATTTGTGAAATTTACTAAAAGGAAATTTCAACTAACTCCCATAAACAGCTGGATGCGTAGGATTTAAAAGTCTTACAATTATTATTATCGCGGGGTGGAGCAGTGGTAGCTCGTCGGGCTCATAACCCGAAGGTCGCAGGTTCAAATCCTGCCCCCGCAACCAAAAGGTCCCGTGGTGTAGCGGTTAACATGCCTGCCTGTCACGCAGGAGATCGCCGGTTCGATCCCGGTCGGGACCGCCATTATATGTGGCTCAGTAGCTCAGTCGGTAGAGCAAAGGACTGAAAATCCTTGTGTCGGCGGTTCGATTCCGTCCTGAGCCACCATATTTATCACCGTGCCGGTGTAGCTCAACTGGTAGAGCAACTGACTTGTAATCAGTAGGTTGAGGGTTCAAGTCCTTTCGCCGGCACCATGCTCTTGGTGGGGTAGCGAAGTGGCTAAACGCGGCGGACTGTAAATCCGCTCCCTCCGGGTTCGGCGGTTCGAATCCGTCCCCCACCACCATCTTTACAGGGGCATAGTTTAACGGTAGAATAGAGGTCTCCAAAACCTTTGGTGTGGGTTCGATTCCTACTGCCCCTGCCATTACAGTTGCAACTCAATATTATGGCGGTTGTGGCGAAGTGGTTAACGCATCGGATTGTGGTTCCGACATTCGAGGGTTCGATTCCCTTCAGCCGCCCCATCCATGCAGTCAAACATAAATACTAATATTATGGCGATTGTGGCGAAGTGGTTAACGCATCGGATTGTGGTTCCGACATTCGAGGGTTCGATTCCCTTCAGTCGCCCCATTTAAAGCTTTGGGGTATAGCCAAGCGGTAAGGCAACGGACTTTGACTCCGTCATTCGTTGGTTCGAATCCAGCTACCCCAGTTTCGCGGAAGTAGTTCAGTGGTAGAATACGACCTTGCCAAGGTCGGGGTCGCGGGTTCGAATCCCGTCTTCCGCTCCACTTTTTCTACGGCGGCATAGCCAAGCGGTAAGGCACGGGTCTGCAACACCCTTACCACCGGTTCGATTCCGGTTGCCGCCTCCAGTATTTTATGTACGCTGTTGGATATTATCATTATATGCCCGAGTGGTGGAATGGCAGACACGTCGCACTCAAAATGCGATGCCGCGAGGCGTGCCGGTTCAAGTCCGGCCTCGGGTATCCACGGAAAAAGCACAACAGATGTTGTGCTTTTTCATTTTCATAGCTTTTCTCTATTTACTATTTGGATCTGAAAAGCCCTTGCAACCTTGCTGCAAGGGCTTTTTCCTTAGAGACCTGAGATTGGATACACATCGTTTTTTGAGAAAACAATTATTCAATACTATCGTCTATCTCAATCGCTGCTTGTCCTTTTTGTAAGACATAGGAGGTAACATCGCCTCCGCTAATGCTAGTGAACATATTCCCGCATGCTTCTGTTAGCTTATATGCTTCTTCAGCTTCCATTAACGGACGAATGAAGAATATGTGCAGTGCATCGGTCGTTTCTTCAGTAACCGCTGTACGGACCGAATCGACGAAAGGGCTGCCGAATGGGCTGTAATCATCTTTTAGTACCAAAATATTCTGAAGCGAGTTGAAGCGGCCGTTAAGACCATCATATCCATCCTCTTCGCTACCTCTGTCCAGTCGGATATTCCCTACAATTTTATGTAGATCGTAAATACCTGCTGGAATTTCGTATTGCAGAGAAAAGAAAGTATTCAAGTCGACTGCACTATGAAAGGGCATTAAATAGTTTTGCTTTTTTACTCTTCTAAAAAGAGCTTCTGCTGAAGGACGATAACGGTTCGGATCTGCACCTAACTTTTTCCAAGCATCTCGCCATTCCTTTATTCCCGAGAATTGAGTGAGCTCTTTTTGTTCTAACTCAAAAAAGAGCTGTTCTTGAAATAATTGCAAACGACCTTTTAGCATATGGGGAGATTCTGTGACGGTAATTTTGGTATAATGATTAATGCCTAATTTTAAGTTTGGTAACCGTTCAAATACTGTTGGCTCGATATCAAATCTCAATAAGATCACCCTACTATTCTTTTTGTCAATTTTATCATATAGGAGGCGGATTGGTGTGAATGTCGCTCAATTACAACAAGAAATACGAGATTATGCGATGGCCATTGGAATAGATAAAATCGGTTTCACGACTGCAGCTCCATTCCGTGAAATGAAAAATAGGCTTAGACGGCAGCAAGAGTTAGGGTTTCAATCAGGCTTTGAAGAAAAAGACATCGAAAAACGGACAAATCCTGCTCTGCTTTTAGATGAAGCTGAAAGTATTTTATCTATTGCTGTTGCTTATCCGTCCAAAATGGAGAATCCACCTAAAGGAACGAAGAGTGAACGAAGAGGGATCTTTTGCAGAGCGTCTTGGGGTGTTGATTACCATACGGTTTTACGGGAGAAGCTATCGCTCTTAGAAGATTATATTAAGGAAAGGGTACCGCAAGCACATTGCCGCTCTATGGTCGATACAGGGGAGCTAGTCGATCGGGCAGTAGCTGAAAGGGCTGGCATCGGCTGGTCCGCAAAAAATTGCTCAATTATTACTCCGGAGTTTGGGTCTTATGTTTATCTTGGCGAAATGATAACGAATATCCCATTCGCGCCAGATCGGCCTATGGAGGATGAATGTGGAGACTGTACGCTTTGTTTAGACGCCTGTCCGACTGGAGCTTTAATCCAAGGTGGGCAATTGAATGCTCAGCGTTGTATTGCATTCCTGACGCAAACGAAGCAATCCGTTCCTGAAGAATTTCGTGCAAAAATCGGAAATAGGGTTTATGGTTGCGATACATGCCAAACGATTTGTCCAAAAAATAAAAGAAAATTTAATTTACATCAAAATGCATTTCAGCCTGAACCAGAATTGGTCAAACCGCTATTAAAACCGATGCTTACTTTATCCAATAGGCAATTTAAGGAGACATATGGGCATATGTCGGGTTCATGGCGTGGGAAAAATCCTATTCAGCGGAATGCAATCATTGCACTCGCACACTTTAAAGATGAATCGGCGGTACCTGATTTAATAGGCCTAATGGAGAAAGATCCGAGACCAATGATTCGTGGCACAGCTGCATGGGCGCTTGGCCAAATAGGGAACTCGGAAGGGCTCGAAGCAGTGCAAAGAGCTTTACCGAATGAAGAAAATGAAGAAGTGTGTAGTGAAATGAGAAAAGCAATCGAGACTGTGTGAAGGAAGTGTACTTGAAATGACAATACATGTAGCTCTTTTTGAACCTTTAATCCCTGCTAATACGGGAAATATAGCAAGAACTTGTGCAGGAACTGGCACGAAGCTTCATTTAATCAAACCACTTGGTTTTTCTACAGATGATAAGATGTTAAAGAGAGCAGGGCTCGATTATTGGGAACATGTCGATATCACATATCATGAGGGACTCAATGAATTTTTTAATGCTTTTCCGGACGGAGAATTTTATTTCATTACGAAGTTTGGCAAGCAGACGTATTCTTCCTTTGATTTTACAGATACAACGAAAGACATCTTCTTTGTATTCGGCAAGGAAACGACAGGGCTTCCTGACGAAGTGGTTGCTGAAAATGAAGAGCATTGCTTGCGCATTCCGATGAATGAACATATCCGTTCATTGAATTTATCCAATACAGCAGCGATATTAATTTACGAAGCACTGCGGCAACAATCATTTTTGGACTTGAAATAATAAAACGGGACAGCCGATCATGGCATGTCCCGTTTTTTGATGCTTATTTTTTCACTTTACCAGGTTTATCTTCATAGCCGCCTGTTAGAATTGCTGATAAGAAAGCGAAGCAAACGCCCATAATAAGGATTAGTTTCATCGGGTGTACCTCCTGTAAAATCATTAGTCCTTTATATAGTATACCTTAAACGTGCTAAAATTGAAATGTCTGTCATACGTAAATGTGACATTGTTTCAACAATGATTAATGCGGCAAAAATAGAAGCTGGTAAGCAAACAGCAAGGCGAAAACATATAAAAGGACAGGAACTTGCTTCCATTTTCCTTTTACGACCTTCAATAATGGGTAGGTGATAAACCCTAATGCAATTCCCGTTGCGATGCTCGATGTTAATGGCATCGTTAAAATGACTAGAAATGCAGGGAACGCTTCATCAAACGAATCCCAATCGATATACTTTACTGTGCCGATCATTAGACTACCAACGATGATTAATGCAGGAGCTGTAATGGCGGCGACATTGGATAGGGCACCGACGACAGGACTGAAAAATGCTGCGCCAATGAATAAGACAGCTACGGTCAATGTCGTTAAACCAGTGCGTCCCCCAACCGCAACACCTGAAGAAGATTCAACATACGCAGATGTCGGGCTTGTTCCAACCATAGCGCCTGCAGTTGCGGCAATTGAATCCGCAAGCAATGCATGTCTTGCGCGAGGCAATGACTTCCCTTTCATGAGACCAGCCTGCTTTGCTACACCGATCATCGTGCCTGTCGTATCAAATAATGTCACGATAAGAAATGCGAATACAACCCCATAAAGCCCATGTGAAATCACATCTCCTACTGCCTCGATTGGATTCCAAACAATAATTCCTTCGGGGAGATGGGGCAGCTTCCATGGTGCTCCTTCAAATTGTAATTGCTTTGTGAAAAAGGCTACAATCCCAGTAAAAATCATGCCGATAAAAATGGCTCCATAAACATTCAAAGTCATTAATACAATTGTGACGAGCAATCCGAATAATGTTAAGAGTACGGGCGGTGATGTTAAATCACCTAATTTTACAAGAGTCGATTCATGTGACACAACTAAGCCGGAAAGACGCAAGCCTAAGAAAGCGATGAAAAGTCCAATGCCTGCTGTAATCCCATGCTTTAAATTTTCTGGAATGGACTCAATGAGTTTTTCACGGAAAGATGTTAAGGATAGCAGTACAAATAAAAGACCTGCAACGAATACGGCAGAAAAAGCTGTTAAATAATCAAGCTGTCCATCTGAAGCGATAACAACTGAAGCAAAATACGCATTCAACCCCATTCCGGGAGCTATCGCAATCGGATAGTTCGCAAATAACGCCATCCAAAGTGTGCCTATAACGGTTGCTACGATTGTTGCCAAGAATACTTGGTCAAATGGTACGCCGGCATCAGACAAAATGATCGGATTTACGATAACGATATACACCATAGTCAAAAAAGTAGTCATGCCCGATAGTAGTTCTGTTTTTACTGTTGTATTTTTTTCTTTAAGTTGAAACAAGTGAATATACCCCTCTCAAAACACGAACAATTTTACATGCATTTATAATATTATTCGTTTTATACACAAAAAGCAACCATTATCTTAATACAAGTTCGAAAAAAGTATTTATTCATTGTACAATTAGAGAAAATGATAAAGGAAGGTAAAGTCCATGACATCAATTTATCGCAAGGAACTCACTTTATCGAACGGTGTTGCTATGCCTCAATTAGGATTAGGAGTTTACAAAATGACTGATCCAGAAGAGACGGAGTCGGCTATTTCATATGCATTGGAAGTTGGTTATCGAGCAATAGACACTGCTGCAATTTATGAGAATGAAACCGAGACTGGAAATGCAATCCGTCAGTCGGGCATTCCGCGTGAGGAATTGTTCATTACATCGAAGGTTTGGAACAATGATCAAGGATATGATGAAACATTAAGAGCCTTTGAAGTTTCATTGGAAAAGTTGGGTGTCTCTTATTTGGACCTTTATTTGACCCATTGGCCTGTTGCTGGGAAGTTTGTAGATACGTATCGAGCGATTGAGCGTCTTTACGAGGAAAAGTTAATTCGAGCAACAGGTGTGTCCAACCACCATGCCCATCATTTGAAAGAGCTTTTTAAAACGGCAAATGTACAGCCAATGGTGAATCAAATTGAAGTTCATCCAAGGCTTACGCAGGAACCGCTAAGGGAATTTTGTGCGGAACACGGAATCGTTGTCACTTCTTGGTCTCCTCTAGCGAGAGGAAAGTTAATGGAGCATCCAACTTTGCTCCATATTGCGGCGAAGCATGGCAAAACGACTGCCCAAGTCATCATCCGGTGGCATTTGCAAAATGGATTAGTCGTCATCCCGAAAAGCGTCACTCCTAAGAGAATTAAAGAGAACATCGAAGTGGCGGATTTTGAGCTTACACTCGAAGATATGATGACGATCAATGCACTGAATATGGATGAACGAACAGGGACTAATCCCGAAAATTATGACACACTATAAATGTGACTTTCGAACCTGAGCCTTTCCTCACAATTCATAGTATACTAAGAGTAGATACAGAGTGATAGGGAGGAATTGTTTTGTTCAGAAGTAAAAAAACAGAAAAAAATGGTGATGTATTAATTGAGGAAATTGAAAAATTAAAATCTGAATATGCCAATAAAAAAGCTGAAGAGATGGATCGACTGCGCGAGTTGAAGGACGAGTTGCATGCAGCTGTTGACCAGCATGAGAAAGTGAATGCACAGCATACTGTTTTAGGGGATGCAGTAACAGAAATTGAAAAGAAATTTGACAATGTTGGCGAATTAAGCGAACAATCTACTGAAAAATCAAATGAGTTATATGAGAAAGGCTATTCTTTGGAAGAAAAAGCGCAGCGAATGGTAGAAGAGGCTACTGAAGGTACGAAAGAAGTCCATGCGACAGCAGATGTAATTAAGGAGTTAGGTAATCAAATCCAGTCTTCCGAAAAGAATATGTCGAATTTAAGTGAACGTTCCGTTGAAATCCAATCCATCGTCGGTGTCATTGAAGATATCGCTGCACAAACGAATTTATTGGCATTGAATGCTTCCATCGAAGCCGCAAGAGCAGGGGAGTCAGGAAAAGGATTTGCTGTCGTCGCGCAAGAGGTTCGTAAATTGGCAGAAAGCACATCTGACAGCACAGCGAATATTCAAACGCTGACGAATGCGTTGCGGGATGAAATTGAACAAGCTCTTGCTGCAACGAAGAAAAGTGCAGCTCTTATTGAAAAAGGCATTACCGTCAGCATGGCAACAGCAGAAAAAATGGAGCGGATCTTAGGTACTGTTGAAGAAAGCAAAATAGATATAACAGCAATTCAGGAAATGATTGAAGAGCAGAAGAAATTGGCGGAGCGGGTGAAAATGGAGCTATCGGACGCCAATTCATTATTCAGCGAAGCGCATGCACTGATTGTTGATCATATTGATGACGCGAAAGAAGTGGACTTACGCCTGGAAAATGGCATAAGGCAATTATCATTCTCATAAAAACAAGCCGGAGTCCTGTTGAGGGTCCGGCTTGTTTCAGATTGTTGACAAACGCTCGCATACTGCGAATCGAACAGCAAAGAGTTGGTTCGATTTTCCTTAATTTCTGCGTTCTTTGCAGAAATTAAGGCAGCTTTACGATTAAGCATATTTAGGTTGCCTTCCTTGACAAGCGTTTTCAAGCCAAGCTGGGCAAACATATATCTCATGACTACAAACCTTTAAAAAGACTGTAGATATAGTGAAAAGATACTTTGTTTCATACGATCCATTCAATTGTAATCGGTTTTTCTGTAATTGGATGTTCGAATGAAATCTTTTTCGCTGCCAATCGATACTGCCCGTCCTCAGTTGGACTGCCATCATATAACGTATCGCCAACAACGGGGTGGCCAATATGTGAAAAATGTACACGGATTTGATGAGTTCGGCCAGTTACTAATGAGGCTTCAACCGTCGTGGAATCAGACCTTCTCTCCATCACGCGAAAATGGGTAGTCGCTTTTTGGCCAGATGGGGATACTCTTCGTTTCGTAGAATGATGCCGATCGCGCCCGATCGGATAATTGAGCACGCCTTTCGTTCGCTTCATGACCCCTTCAACTTCTGCATGATAAATTCTCGTCACTTCATGCTGCTCCAATTTCCGATCCATGATCGATTTAGCAATTGGATGCTTTGCACATAGAATAATGCCGGAAGTCCCCTGATCTAAACGATGGATATGCTCTACGTATTCTCCGCCATTCGTCGCGATAAATTTCATCATTGCGTTCATGAACGTACCGCCATTATCTTTTTCATTCGGATGGACCGAAATGCCTGCGGGTTTTACGGCAGCGATTATATGCTCATCTTCGAAAAGTATGTTGACTCCACTTACATCATCTTGTTCATAGTCGGATTTCGCATGAAAGTGAAAATGTAAAACAGCATTTAGAGGCAAAGGAATCCGCCAATCAACCGGTTCGCCGGAAGGATCTGTCACCGCCTTGTCCATTCGCATTTGATGGACAGTTTTTTTGCCGATTTTCCACTTGTCACGTAGCAGCTTTTCAATTGTAAGCTCTTCTTCATCTACTACATAGTGAAAATAGTTCATTGGATTATTCCTCATTTATTAACATAGCGATCAAAGAAAGCTTTAATATCTTCTTCAGGATGCAAACCTGACATTCTGCCGACTTCTTTGCCGTCTTCATAATGGATGAGCGTTGGCCAAGATTTAACGCCATAAGGTTGCGCTTCTTTTCCAAACTCCAACATATTGAATTGGTAAATATGGATGCCTTCCTCTTTTGCCAAAGGCATTAGGATTGGTGTCATTTGTTGGCAATATTGGCATTCTGGAGAAAAGAAGTATGCCGTCACTGATTCCCCGGAAGACACCTTGTCATATAAATCTTCTGGAAGTACGATGTTGCTATAGTTTTCATTGCCGATTAATGCGATTGTTGATTTAGATAAGTTATCCGTTCCGTAAGGGTTATCTTTCAGTTTCTCTTTGTTTGATTGATTCGTCAAGACGACGATCAAAACAAAAATCGCAACGATGACTCCCCCGATAATAAGCAATTTCTTCATTTTGTAAACTCCTTTTGCCATTTCATCATGAACAGGCTTGTAATGAAAATAAGTATGAAAGCTAGTAGGGCCATAAATGGAATTGTAATAAACCCTAAGTAATTGACGTATTGTCCCGTACAAGGGACATTCCCGCAAGCAGGGGCACTTTCCTTCAAAAAGCTAAGTTTTTGTATACTATAATGGTAGAGCGACATGCAACCGCCAATGAGAGAAAATAATGCTGTCGTCAATGCAATGTTACTATTTTTTTGAATTAAAGCGATTCCTGAAATTAATACAAGCGGATACATTAGGATCCTTTGATACCAACATAATGTACAAGGTTCAAAGCCGCGCACTTCGGAAAAATACAATGAACCTAATGTTGCAATCAAGGAAACTGTAAAGATAAATAACAGGCTATTTTCCAATCGTTTTGGCATCTGTTCAACTCCTGTATCAAAGACTTATATATGATTATAGTGTGTGGATGGGACCATGTAAAATATTCACTCTCCTTGACTTTTTAGCCGTAACTTGGGTAAACATGGAGAGAGGTGATGAAAGATGAGCGAGGAATTTGATTTATCTTCATTTGAAATGAGTATGATTATCCGACAGATGGAAGAAAAGGATATTGAAAAGATTTTGCGTATGCAGGAAATTTGCTTTCCCGGGATGGAGCCTTGGGAGGAAGAGCATTTGAAGAGCCATTTGGCCATTTTCCCTGAGGGGCAAATCGTTGCCGAGTTGGATGGTGAAATTATCGGCTCGTGTTCGAGTTTAATGATTAACTTTGATGAATATGATGATCGACATACTTGGGATGATATTTCGGCACACGGCTACATAACGAACCATAATCCTGAGGGCTATAATCTGTACGGTATTGAAGTGATGGTCCACCCCGATTATCGACGGATGAAAGTAGGGCAGCGGCTATATGATGCAAGGAAGGAACTTGCCCAAAGGATGAACTTAAAGTCGATTATTATCGGTGGCAGGATTCCGAATTACTATCAGTATGCGAATGAAATGTCTGCAAGGGAATATGTAGAAGCAGTTACAAGGCATAAGATTTACGATCCTGTGTTGACGTTTCAACTATTGAATGATTTTACATCAATGCGCATTAATCCGAATTACTTGCCTGATGATAAGGCATCTAAGAAATATGCAACATTAATGGAATGGAATAATGTTGATTATAAAGCGACGACGAAGCGGCATTATAAGACGAGTTATCCAGTTCGCATATGTGTCGTGCAATATTTAATGCGGAAAATCTCTTCATTTGAAGAGATGGCAAATCAATGTGAGTACTTTGTCGATGTTGCATCAGACGCCAATTCCGATTTTGTAGTCTTCCCGGAAATCTTTACGACGCAGCTGATGTCTTTCTTGGACGAGCCTTCCCCGAGCCGGGCAGTCCGCAGGTTAACGGAGTTCACTCCACAATACATCGAGTTATTCACCAATTTGGCGGTTCGATACAATGTGAATATTATCGGAGGATCACACTTCGTTGAAGAAGAGGATGAAGAAGTGTATAACATCGCCTATTTGTTCCGACGGGACGGCTCAATTGAAAAGCAGTATAAAATTCATATTACGCCAAATGAGCAGAAATGGTGGGGAATTAGCCAAGGCGACTCGGTTCGTGTATTTGACACGGACTGTGGGAAAATTGCTATTCAAATTTGCTATGATATTGAATTTCCAGAGCTTGCCCGCATTGCGACCGATAAAGGGGCAAATATTATTTTTACACCTTTTTGCACGGAAGACCGGCAAGGCTATTTACGCGTTCGTTACTGTGCACAAGCCAGAGCAATCGAAAACCAAATTTACACAGTCATTTCCGGCACGGTAGGGAATTTGCCTCAAACGGAGAATATGGATATTCAATATGCGCAATCGGCCATTTTTTCCCCATCGGATTTTGAATTCGCGAGGGATGGAATTGTTGGCGAAACGAATGCCAATTTAGAGACGGTATTGATTGGCGATGTGGATCTTGAAATACTTCGTCGTCAAAGGCAGGACGGCACTGTTAAACAGCTAAAAGACCGCAGACATGACATATACCATGTAGAATATAAAAAGGATTAAAGAAAAAGAGGATTGGACTTTATCGGCATTGCACTGCTCTGGATTCGGTACACGAAAGAAAACGTTAAGAAGCATAGTATATGGGGATGCAAATCATACTTGAATTGGTGTCCCTATTTTTGTTGCTATATCAATGTTTATGGCGAATATCGATAGGAAATAGCATTACAAATGGTCAGTGAATTAGCATATAAATTTATGTGTACCTGTTAATTGCAATGAAAAAATGCTTGTTCATTGAAGTTAGAATAGTTTCTTTGTAAGTAATCACAAAATAATTGATAACATCGAAGAGGACAAGGGCCTTTGTGCTAAAATTGTTGATAAGAGGACGGCTTATTTAACAAACGGAGCCAGACAGGAACTGGAGTGATAAAAAATGGCAAGTCAGGTTTTCGGTATGCTTGTTCTTTGGATTGTAGGGTTATTCATTCTATATCTTGTGATTTTTAAAGCTGTCAAAGATGGAATTAACAGGTCGGTTTTAGGGCAATCTCTCGAAAAACCATCCGACCAAGGAGTAAATAAGAAATCATGGCTTGACGATGATTTAGATAATTAACGATTTAGTCTGTAGCTGCAGTCGGAAACGTTTGTGGAACAAAGGATAGGGCAAGAAAAAATGCTTAGGCATAAAAAACCTAAGCATTTTTTCTTGCTTTTCAACTGTCAATTCGGTTGTGAACGATACGCGATAGTTGATAGTTGGGATGTATTCTTATGTGTTCTCCCCATCAACCGAACCTGTTACAGAAAGATGGATGCTTTTCTATTACGATTCGATGGAAAGGTCTGCTGTACCTTTCACTTCTTTATCGCTATGTTTCATGGCTTCCAAGTACAGGATATGATGGCCTTCGACATCTTTAACTGTAAATTCATAGCCTTGTTCAATGATTTTCTCGCCTGGTACGGCTTCGAAACGTTCTGACATGAACCAGCCGCCAATCGTGTCGATATCTTCTTCGTCAATATCAATATCGAGCACTTCGTTGACATTTTCAATCAACATTTTAGCGTCTAATATATAGTGGTCTTTATTGATCATTTGAACTTCCGGAACCTCGTCCATATCGAATTCATCTTGGATTTCTCCGACGATTTCTTCCAATATGTCTTCAATTGTTACAAGACCGGATGTACCGCCGTATTCATCCATTAATATCGCCATATGGATTCTTTCCCGCTGGATCTTTAGGAGCAGATCACCGATCGGCATCGTTTCAATCACTTTTATGACGGGCTGGACATATTCGCTAATTTTCTGCTCGCCTGTTGCCGAGTCTTTAATGTATGCGGTTAAAAGATTTTTCATATTGACAAGACCGATGACGTGGTCCTTATCGCCATCTGTGACAGGATAGCGTGTGTACTGTTCAACACCGACCATTTCAAACATTTCACGCATGCTCATATCTTTATCAATTGTCATCATTTCTGTCCTTGGCACCATGATCTCTTTCGCGACACGATCGTCAAACTCAAAAATCTTATTGACAAATTTATATTCGGACTGGTTGATTTCTCCGCCTTTTAGACTGTCTGACAGAATCATTCGTAATTCTTCTTCTGAATGGACGACTTCGGATTCTGAAACAGTTTTGTACCCTAAGAGGCGGGCGATTAATCTTGCAGAGCCGTTCATCCCTTTTATAACGGGATACATAATGTTATGAAATAGTATTAGCGGCCGTGCAACGGATAAAGTGATGGCTTCGGCACGCTGAATTGCTATTGTTTTAGGAGCCAATTCACCTACAACGACATGTAAAAATGTCACAACTGTGAATGCGATGGCGAATGAGAGTATCGTTGCCACATTCGGGGCTAAATCAAAATATGAAAACAACGGTTTAAGAAGCAGCTTTACAGTAGGCTCTCCTAACATACCAAGCCCCAAAGCAGTTATAGTAATCCCTAATTGGCAGGCGGATAAATACTCATCTAAATTTCCTACAACTTTTTTGGCCGTTATAGCTTTACGGTTACCTTCTGCAACAAGCTGGTTAATCCGTGTTGTTCTTACTTTCACGATTGCAAATTCGCTCGCAACAAAAAATGCGGTGAGTGCGATCAAGGCAGCAAATGCTGCCAATCGTATGGCAATTTCCAAATAGACTTACTTTGCCCATCGCCCAAATGAGG
The DNA here is from genome assembly GCF_042679045.1 of Sporosarcina contaminans. Taxonomy (NCBI): domain Bacteria; kingdom Bacillati; phylum Bacillota; class Bacilli; order Caryophanales; family Caryophanaceae; genus Sporosarcina; species Sporosarcina contaminans. Next base: position 14,048 of record NZ_JBHTLT010000030.1, read on the forward strand.
GGTAGAACAAAGTGTACACCTCCTGTAAGGATAAAATAGTTAGTTAAGATTATGATAATTTATTTGAAAGAAAAAAACAAATGGTTTTGCCTGAGATGAAAAATAAAACGATAAGGAGAAAGTCGTGGCTATTATGAAGGAAAAGAAAGAGGGTTAGCACTGCAATAATTATTGCTGCAATGCCAACCTTGTAGACATATAATGTGAATTTGCCGTGGGGAGAGACAGAAAAAAGAGGAATAGCAATCAATGGATGAGCATACATATTGTTCATGCCATTCTTTCCCCTTAATTGAGCTAAAAGGTTATGACAGTCCATACCCGATGAATGAGATATAAAACTAGTTAAAAAATGCATTGACAAATGAAAAACAGTTCGGTAATGTAGAATTATTCGAAAAACGAAATAGTGCAGGAGGTGCGGAAAATGAAAAAAGTACAAATCGTTGTTTCACAAAAATTCAATAAAAAATCCGTACCGAACTGGATAACAATTTTGTAAAAATAATTGAAACAGGATGGTACATTTACCGTCCTTTTTTACGAGCACACGCTTATTATAGGAGGCGTGTGTTTTTTAATCTTTCTTTGTAAAGAAAATTCGGTGTTTTCACGCTATGCGTGTAACATAAATTAATCATTGGGAAAGGAGTGCTGCGGTATGACAATGATGATGCAGCTACGGAAAATTTTAAAAAAGGAATCTATTGAAAGTGGATAGTTGTTACTGAAGAAGGAAGAGGGTAGACAAATATGTTTTCTGTATTATTTAAATTAAAGTGGTTTTTCAAAGAGAATCGCAAGCGTTACACGGTTGCGCTAATTTTGCTAATGTTAGCCAACGTACTTGTCATTTTGCCGCCTTGGATTATCGGGCAAGCGATTGATGCAATTCATACAGATACGATGACGTCAAGACTGTTAGTTATTTTCATCGGCGCAATGTTTACGATAATGGCGATTTCGTATGCAGGAAATTTCGTTTGGCAATATCAACTTTTCGGCGGTGCCTATGTTATTGAGAGGCAGCTGAGAACGAGGCTCATGCGCCATTTCTTGAAAATGACCCCGACGTTTTATGAAAAGAATAAGACAGGCGACTTGATGGCCAGATCGACAAATGATTTACGGGCAATTTCGGAAACAGCCGGCTTTGGCATTATGACTTTAGTTGATTCGACGGCTTACTTAGGTACTTTAATCATTACAATGGGATTCGTCGTTTCCTGGAAGCTGACGCTTGCGGCAATTTTACCGTTGCCGATATTAGCTTATATTTTACAAGTATTAGGAAGGAAAATTCATGAACGCTATATGACAGCGCAGCAAGCGTTCGGCGATCTGAATGACAATGTCCTTGAAGCGGTTGCAGGTGTACGTGTAGTCCGTGCCTATGTACAGGAGCGGGAAACTGAAAAGCGCTTTGCTGAAATGACAGAGGATGTTTATCAAAAAAATATGCATGTGGAAAAGATCGATGCGCTCTTTATGCCTTTTTCGAAAGTGTTTACCGCATTGACGTATATGATTGGTTTAGGATATGGGGCATACTTAGTGTCGATTGGCGACATGACTTTAGGGAACTTGGTTACGTTCAATGTCTATTTAGGCATGATTGTCTGGCCGATGTTTGCGATCGGAGAATTGATCAACGTTTTGCAAAGAGGGAATGCCTCATTGGACCGTGTAATGGAAACTTTAGAGTATGAAGAAGATGTGAAAGACCCAGTTGAGCCTTCGAATGTCGACCAACCGGAAAGTGTTGGCTTTGACGATGTAAGCTTCACTTATCCGATGTCTCATGCGGTCAATTTGGATCATATCCAGTTGCGGTTAGAAAGAGGGCAAACTTTAGGGATTGTTGGAAAGACCGGCAGCGGGAAAACAACTTTCATCAAGCAATTGTTGCGGGAGTATCCTGTTGGGGACGGAGAAATTTCATTCTCAGACATTTCTTTGCGTTCATTGAAAAAGGATCAAGTCCGGGATTGGATCGGCTATGTTCCGCAGGATCATGTCTTATTTTCTCGATCTGTCCGTGACAACATATTATTCGGCAGGCCGGATGCAACTGAAGAGGACATTGCAGAGGCAATCCGCCTATCGCATTTTGAGAAGGATTTGCAAATGTTGCCGTCTGGCCTTGATACACTTGTAGGAGAAAAAGGCGTTGCGTTATCGGGCGGTCAAAAACAACGGATTTCAATCGCACGTGCTCTCGTTAAAAACCCTGAAATTCTTATCTTAGATGATTCGCTGTCCGCAGTCGATGCGAAGACAGAAGCAAAAATCATCGAAAATATTCAGGCGGAGCGTTCAGGAAAGACGACGATCATTACGACGCATCGTTTATCTGCAATTCAGCATGCGGATTGGATCATTGTCTTAAATGATGGACGTGTCATTGAAGAAGGAAGACATGAAGACTTGCTTGCGAATAACGGATGGTACAAAGAACAGTTCGACCGCCAGCAGATCGGGGAGGTTGAATAAGATGGGAACGGGAAGAAGATTACTTCAATATGCGTTGGATTATAAAAAGTTATTAATTGCAGGGCTAATCCTGCTAGCTTTCGCAGTCGGCGCAGATTTGATGGGGCCGATGATTGCAAAGCAAATTATCGATGATCATATTGCGACTTCAATCGATCAGTCGATCAATTTTGAACCGATTGCCAAACTATTGGCAGTATTTTTCGGCTTGGCATTGGTGACAGCGGTATTGAGATATTTTCAATATCTTTTATTGCAAAATGCGGCGAACCGGATTATCCAAAAAATGCGCAATGAGTTGTACAGCCATATACAAACATTGCCAATCCGCTATTTTGATAATTTGCCTGCAGGTAAAGTGGTGGCAAGGATTACAAATGATACGGAAGCAATACGGAACCTGTATGTAACCGTCGTTTCACAATTTGCAATTAGCGGTATGTATATGTTAGGGATTTTCATTGCCCTGTTTTATTTGGATCCTAAAATGGGAGCCATCACGCTGTTCGTATTGCCGGTGCTTTACATTTGGATGAAGCTTTACAGAAGATTTGCAGCGAAAGTGAATCATATTATCCGGAGCAAAAACAGTGAAATGAATGCGATGATCAATGAATCGATCAATGGAATGACAATCATTCAAGCTTTCCGCCGAGAAAAGCAAATGGATGGCGAGTTCAATGAATTGAACGAACAGCATTATCATTATCAAAGCAAACTGTTGAAAGTGGAAGCTGCGACATCGCATAACTTAGTCGATATTATTCGTTCTTTGGCGTTTGTGTTTTTAATTTGGTATTTTGGCGGTGCTTCAATAAATGCTGAAAGTATCGTCACTGTCGGTATGCTCTATGCATTCGTCGATTATATTACCCGTTTATTCAACCCGATTACTGGGGTGGTTAACCAATTTGCGCGTCTTGAGCATTCTTTAGTTGCAGCGGAGCGTGTCTTCGATTTAATGGATCGGAGCGGGGAACCGGTCAGCGATGAAAAGATTGAACGATATCGTGGAAATGTCCGATTTGAGAATGTTTGGTTCGCTTATAAAGATGAAGAATATGTTTTGAAAGATATATCATTCGAAGCGAAGCAAGGGGAGACTGTAGCATTAGTCGGTCATACCGGCTCAGGGAAAAGCTCAATTATGAACTTGCTCTTCCGTTTCTACGATGTGTCGAAAGGGAAAATTACAATTGACGGCATGAATATCGGAGAAATATCGAGGCAAACGATCCGTGATCATATGGGAATCGTATTGCAAGACCCTTATTTGTTCAGCGGCACTGTTGAATCGAATATTAGTTTAGGTGATGAGAGCATTTCCCGGGAAAAGGTCCAGGAAGCACTTGATGCGGTCGGAGGAGAACGCGTGTTGAAACATTTGCCAGGCGGTATAGATGAGCCGGTTATCGAAAAGGGCAGCACCTTATCCTCTGGACAGCGGCAACTTATTTCGTTCGCACGAGCATTGGCCTTCGATCCGGCAATCTTAATTTTGGATGAAGCAACTTCTAACATCGACACAGAAACCGAAGAAATCATCCAGCATGCCATGGATGTCCTGAAGAAGGGGCGCACGACGTTCATTATCGCCCATAGACTTTCAACTATTAAAAATGCAGATCGCATTTTAGTATTGGACCGTGGTGAAATTGTCGAACAAGGCACTCATGATGAATTGTTATCGCTTGGCGGGCAATATGCACAAATGTATAAATTGCAAACGAACAATGGAGCAAAAGTAGGGTAAAATGTAAAAGGTCCGGTTTAGCCGGGCCTTTTTGCGTTAGCTTGCTACAATCTATAAATCGCTAATAGGGAGAACAACACTTTTTACCGCAATTCAGATTGCTATTCGCGTAAAATTACTTTCTACACATTAACAGATAGGAGAACGCATAAATTGCAGCAGAAACGCATAAATCCGCTATCTTCCGCATAACCATATCTTCGCCCCGCAAAGACAGACAGGGGAACGCATAAATTGCTACAGAAACGCATAAATCCGCTCTCTTCCGCCTAACCTTGTCATTGCCCCGCAAAGACAGATAGGGGACCGCATAAATTGCTACAGAAGCGCATAAATCCGCTCTCTTCCGCCTAACCTTGTCATTGCCCCGCAAAGACAGATAGGAGAACGCATAAATTGCAGCAGAAGTGCATAAATCCGCTCTCTTCCGCCTAACCTTGTCATTGCCCCGCAAAGACAGACAGGGGACCGCATAAATTGTATTAAAAACGCATAAATCCGCTCTCTCCCGCCT
>NZ_JBHTLT010000031.1:0-19576 GCF_042679045.1 Sporosarcina contaminans
GCTTTTTCATTTCAGAGGAGGGTTTTGTCCCAGCCTCACTTCGAAAATAACGACATAACCCCTTGAATATTTTGGTTCACTTGGCTAACCAATAAATGATCGCCCTTCTGCCGAATATCCAAGCTGATAAAATTCATCATTTCTTCCGCCATATCGGTATCTTCCAATAATGACAACGACTTCGTCAAATTCGTCTCAAATACAGACGCATTCGCCAAATGATGCTCGACTGATTCCATGTCGGAACCGATGTTTGTCAAATAGCCTGACACTTTTTTGATTGCATCGTCGACTTTCGTTATGAGCGCCTCAGCTTGGTCACGAAGCACCAATGAAGCGCTATTTCCATCACGATCGCGCAACCCTAAAGCTGTCGCACTTACATCGAATAGATTGATTGTCATTTGCTGTCCAGAATGGGCGCCGACTTGCAGCTTTAAAGATGAATCTTCTCCTAAAATCTTCTTCGTGTTGAACTCTAACTTTTCCGCTGTATCATCTATCGCAGCAAGAATATTGTTCAACTCTTCCTGGCTTGCCAATCGGTCGTTCATCGTCATCGTGTCAGTGGCACTGCTGACAGCTAACTCCCGCGCTCTTTGCAGCAATCCATTGACGTTATTCAGCCCTTCATTCGCCGATTCCAAAACGGACAAGCCATCCAACATATTACTTTGTGCCCGCGAAATGCCGCGAATTTGTGCACGCATTGTCTCTGAGATCGAAAGACCGGAAGCGTTATCGCTGCCTTTTGCAATCTTTAGGCCAGAGCCTAACTTGTGCAAGCTTTTCTCTATCTGGCTGGCATTCCGTTGATAGCGGTTCGTCGAAAACGAGATATGCTCTTGACTTAACACGCGCATAAAATCACCCCAAATCTTCTTTCAACTAGTTGTTCTACATTTATATCGACTGAAAAATATTGAAATGAATCCCTTTTTGCCGATAGAAAAGAAAAAGGCAAAACGGAGTGATTCGGCTTGTATACCGAAAACAACATCATAGATATAGAAAAAGCGATCGAGATTTATCGCGAATCAAACATGTCTACGCTCTCCATGATGGAATATGTCATTTTACTTCTAAATGGCTTGCGAAAAAATGTTCAATTATGCGGAGAAGCAATCATAGCGAACAATGCCGAGCAACGAGATCATTCATTGCAAAAAGCGCAGCAATTCATTTTCGAGCTCATGACAACAATTGACCATGACGCAGAAGACAGCGAAAAGCATTTGCTGCTTTATATCCATTTGAATCAATGCCTCGTCAACGTCAAACTGACAAAAACAGATCGTAAAATCGCGCATGTCGATGAAATCATTCAACAATTAATCGCCTCATGGGAAGTTGCGAAACAAGTGACGAGACGAAGGAATTTCCAAACGGATCAATTATAGCGATATAAAATCCATCGATCGCGTTACTTTTCGTTGCAAAAACGACAACTGCCAATTGAACAACGACAAGTTCAATTGGCGGTATTGAAAATAAGCTTTATATGCCGTATATAATTCTTTTTTTTTGTAAAAAGAGGTGTTTATGCGCCGTTTTAAAGTGCAAGTTATTCGTTGTTGAATATCGTTATGTGCTGAACTGAGTTGCTTATGCGTTATTTATAAAGTTTTCATGATAGGGTTGAGAGAAAAACTCATGAACGTTTTATTTCCCTGTAAACTTTGGCTTCCGCTTCTCGGCAAACGCTGTTAGTGCTTCGATCCGGTCTTCAGTCGGTATTGTTATTTCATACGCTTTCCGCTCAATCGCGAGCCCTGTTTGCAAGTCAGTGTTCATGCCGTGTTTAATAGCAAACTTTGCTTGCTGCAATGCAATAGGGCCGTTCGATAGCAGTGTGTCAGTAAATTGGCCAATCACATCGTCCATTTCAGCAGCAGAAGCAGTTTGCGTCAAAATACCGTATTGCAAAGCTTCTGCCGCATTTAGCTTGCGAGCTGTCAAAATCAATTCAAGAGCTTTCGCTTCGCCAATTAATCTCGGCAATCTTTGTGTGCCGCCAGCCCCTGGGATAATGGCAAGTCCTGTTTCTGTAAGTCCCATGATGGCAGTATCTACCGCAAAACGGAAATCGCAGGATAGCGCTAATTCCATACCGCCGCCGAATGCATAGCCGTTTAATAGAGCAATCGTCGGCTGTGGCAACTGTTCAATTGCTGTAAACACTTCGCCAATTTTATAAATATTCCGTTTCACTTGCTGGTCTGTCAATGTCTTACGTTCTTTTAAGTCAGCCCCCACGCTGAAAGCACGCTCCCCGGATCCTGTGAATAAAACAACACGAATATCAGGATTGATCCGGATGGATTCGACAACCTGTCCTAATTCGGACAACATGTCATAGTTGAACGCGTTCATCGCCTCTGGTCGATTAAGCGTTACACGTGCGATACGCCCCTTTTGCTCGAATTGAATCGTTTTCAAAATGATTCCCCCTGTCTTTCGAAGTTACTACGAACATATCATTTTTTACTCGTATGTGCTATGAAAATAGTACTTTTAAAAAGAATAGTAAAAATAATAAGTGTTTGCTATACTGATTGCAGTAAGGGGTGAGGCGATGGGTTTTCATATATTCGTAGGCAGACAGCCGATTTTGGATCGGAATGGGCAAGTATTCGGCTATGAACTGCTCTATCGAAATAGCGAAAAAAATGTTTTTCCCGACGTAGATCCTGAAAAGGCGACCATTCAATTGCTCGTCAATACGTTTCTGTCAATCGGAATCGACCGGGTCGTTGGAAAATCTTTATCATTTATTAACTTTACCGGCGAGCTTTTAACGAAAGATCTATTTACAAGCTTACATCCGGAATGTGTCGTCATAGAAATATTGGAAGACGTTGAAATAACCCCTTCACTTATTACAAGAATCCGCCAGTTAAAACGAGAAGGGTTTCGATTGGCTTTAGATGACTTTGTTATGCAAGAACAATATGCGATACATACTGAATTGTTTCATTTAATCGATTTCGTAAAAGTGGATTATATGGCAGTTGAAAAGAATGAGCGCCAGAACATAGAGAAATTTATTCAAAGCTACCCGCATATCCGGATGTTAGCTGAAAAAATTGAAACGAAAGAGCAATTCGAAGAAGCAAAGATGAGTGGCTATGATCTGTTTCAAGGGTATTTCTTCTCGAAGCCTGAAATTATTAAAGGGGTCGAAATTCCGTCGAATTTCAATTTACATTTGCAAATTATCGAGAAGTTAAATGAAGAGACGCCAAATATAAATGAAATCGCAAGAATGATTTTGCAAGACATTTCATTAACCTATAAATTGCTAAGATTCATCAACTCCATGCACTTCAGCATTCCGAAAAAAGTTCGCTCCATCAAGCAGGCAATTGTCATTATCGGATTGCGTGGCATGCGGAAATGGATGCGCATCCTAACGCTGCAAGATATTGGTGAGACATCCGGAGAGGGACGTATTAAAGCATTAGTTTCCTTCTCGCTATCGAGAGGAAGAATGTGCGAGCTATTAGCGATACATAAAGGAAAAGACAATACGGATGAGTACTTTTTCGCTGGGATGTTCTCTTTAATGGATGCCATTATGGGAAGAAGCTATGAAGAAATTTTGTCACTTATCCCACTTTCAGAAACAGTGGCAATGACACTCCAAGGCGGCAAGACAGAAATGACGCCTTATCTTGACCTTGCGATCGCGATGGAACGTTTTGATTGGGAAAATGTCCGAAAACACGCGAAAACGATTGGCATTGAGGATCGGAAGTTAAGTGAAATATCTCGTCAGGCGAACCTCTGGGCACAAACTTTGGATTAAGGTGTATGCTGTGTTACATAAAGACGAATAGTTTACTCTATAGCGAAAAGCCTGAATGTAAACATTGATATGCTCAACATTCCAATTTCAATCAATTTCACGTAGAATGTTAAGCAGGAGTTGATACGAATGAAAACGACAATCGTCACTGACAGCACGGCCTATTTGCCTGCTGACAAAATAAAAGAATTGGATATACATGTCGTTCCTCTAACTGTAACTATTGACGGACAAGCATATGAAGAGGAAATTGACATTACATCGGAACAGTTTTACGACAAAGTGCGTGGTGATGGACCACTTCCAAAAACATCCCAACCGCCAGTTGGACGATTTGCACAGCTTTTTGAATCTTTTGTAGGGGAATACGATGCAGCCATTTCAATCCATTTATCAAGTGGTATAAGTGGCACATATGCTGGAGCTACTCAAGCAGGCGAAATGGTAAAGGGGATCGGTGTATACACATTCGATTCGGAGCTTTCTTGCTATATGCAAGGGTTTTACGTCTTGCGTGCTGCAGAAATGGCGAAAGAAGGAGCCTCTCCTGAAACGATTATGGCGGAGCTCAATGAAATGAAAAAAACGATGCGCGCCTACTTTATGGTAGACGACCTGTCCCATTTACAACGTGGCGGTAGACTTTCAGGAGCACAAGCAATCATCGGCGGACTACTACAAGTAAAACCGATTCTGCACTTCGAGAACAAAGTCATTGTACCATTCGAAAAAATCCGTACACGCAAAAAAGCGATGAAACGAATTTCGGATATGCTAACAGAAGATGCAGCCAAAATGCCGTTAGAGGCAGCAATCATCCACGCCAACCAGCCCGAAGAAGCAGAAGCGTGGAAAAACGAATTGTCCGCACAACTGCCAAACGTACAATTTACAATCAGCCACTTCGGCCCAGTAATCGGAACACATTTAGGTGAGGGTTCGATGGGACTTGGATGGGTACAAACAAAAGCGTAGAACGCCGTTTAGCCTCGACAGGCGTTGGAGGGCTTGAACATAAGGCGCTTTTTGCCTTATGCTTCAAGACCGAAACGACCCGAGAGGCTGGCGTTCGGAGCTGGATGATCCCAAAAGCGTAAGGAGGCGTTTAGCTCCGACAGGCGTTGGAAGATAGGAAACTAAGGCGCTCTTTGCCTTAGCTTCCTATCTGAAACGACCCGAGGAGCTGCCGCCCGGAGCTGGATGATCCCAAAAGCGTAAGGAGGCGTTTAGCTCCGACAGGCGTTGGCCGACTAAGAGCGCCGCGTCCTGCGGCAACGTCGGCACTAATACGTCCTGTATGTTGGAAGATAGGAAACTAAGGCGCTCTTTGCCTTAGCTTCCTATCTGAAACGACCCGAGGAGCTGCCCCTCGGAGTCTGGATGATCCCAAAAGCGTAGGGCGACGTTCAGCCTCGACAGGCGCTGGCCGATTAAGAACACCGCGTCCTGCGGCAACGTCGGCACTAATACGTCCTGTATGTCGGAGAGCCTAAACATAAGGCGCTTTTTGCCTTATGAAAAGGAAGGCAGTCTAAAACCATCGCGTTCTGCGACAACGCCTGCATGACTTGCGTTGTGCAGGCCCAAACGACCCGAGCAGCTGCCCCTCGAAGATATAGACGTGGCAAATTGATGATGAAATAAATAACAAACCGAAAGGAGTGTTGCTTATGTCAAAACCATTCGACACCGCATTGAGGGATTTCTTGAGCGGACGTATTTGGTTGCGCATGCACACTCCTTTTGTGCGTGAAATGATCGATGAACATATCGAAGCTGGGCATATCAAAACGATTAAAGGCATCGTTACGAATAAAGGCATGGTGAATCAAACAAGCCACTTTTGCAATAGATGCGAAAATAAAGATCCATCCCGCTTCACGACATTCCATTGTGCTAAATGCGAAGGTCCATGTACATATTGTAGACAATGTTTGAAGATGGGAAGGGTATCTTCTTGCACAGAGTTGATTGTTTGGAACGGCGATCCGATTGAATTTGCGACTGAACATGCAATGTCTTGGCAAGGAAAACTGACTCCTGCCCAACAGCAAGCAGCGGACGATTTAACGATCAGCACGGAAAAACGGAAGCCGCATTTAATTTATGCAGTTTGCGGTTCTGGAAAGACTGAAATGCTGTTCGAGCCAATTCACAAAGCGCTAACGGAAGGAAAACGGATTTGCATAGCAGCTCCCCGCGTAGATGTCATTCTTGAATTAGAGCCCCGGCTTAAGCAAGCATTTCCCCTAACATCGATCGAGGCATTATATGGCGGAGCAGAATTGACAGGTGAAGCAGCGCAGCTCATTTTGGCGACAACTCACCAACTTTACCGTTTCCGCCATGCATTTGATGTTATTTTTGTTGATGAGGCGGATGCATTTCCATACACAGCTGACGAAACGTTGCGCAAAGCTGTCCGAAAAGCGGCCAAACGTAATGCGCCGATCCATTTTGTTACAGCAACCCCTACGGATCAGCTCATTAATGAAATCAGAAGGACAGGTACCGTCACGACAATCAACCGCCGATACCACGGACATCCATTGCCTCTTCCACGATTTATTTCTTTATGGAACTATGAAAAGCAGATTCGCAAAGGGAGACTGCCGAAAAAGTTGAACAATTGGACAATGGAACGTCTTGAAAAACGAGAACCGTTCCTCATTTTCTTCCACAACATCGGTTTAATGGAAATGGCAGAGCCGTTGTTCAAAAAATTAGATGAGCGGATCCGCTCAGTTCATGCCGCGCACCCGGAACGGAAAAAACATGTTCAAGCGCTTCGCAATGAAGAGCTTCCCGGGTTGCTAACGACTACAATTTTGGAACGAGGCATTACAATTCCAAACATCCAAGTGGCAGTTGTAGGAGCTGAACAGAAAATCTTCGATAAAGGAGCACTCATTCAAATTGGCGGGAGAGTTGGCCGAGCTGTCAAATTCCCGGACGGAGAATTTGTACTTTTCCATAACGGAATCACCTATGCAATGGATGAAGCGAAAAGGGAAATCGAAAAATTGAACCGGGGAGGCGTAAGAGTATGAGCGTATGCCTACTTTGTGATCAAACGTTAGAAAGTTCAATTGGGTGGCAAGATTTAATCGGTATTAAAAAAACAATAAATCTTTGCAATGACTGTTCAAAACAGTTTGAACGCGCCGACATAATAGAAGAAGGGGAAACGATTGACAAAATTACTTCTTTATATACATACAACGAAGCGATGCGAGAATTTCTCCATCAATACAAATTTCTGCAGGATATCGCATTGGCACATGTCTTCGCGCATGATTTAAAAAGTGTACTCATTGAAAAAGAAGTAATTATCGTTCCGATCCCGATGCATCCAGCGAAAAAAATTGAACGCACATTTGCGCATGTAGACGAACTGCTTAAAGCAGCGAACATCCCGTTCATTCATTTGCTTGAAAAAGTCAGCACAGAAGTAATGGGAGAAAAGTCAAAAGAAGAGCGGCTCGCCATGAAGCCGTTATTTAAGATCAAACCGGGTATTGAATTAAACAATCAACATTACATACTCATAGACGACATTTATACAACTGGCACGACGTTGAACCAAGCAGCCGCTCTTTTGAAAGAGGCGGGAGCGAAAAAAGTGGAAGCCGTCACACTGATCCGAGCTGAAACAATGAATCAATAGGAGGATACATTATGGCAGAGTTACGAAATTGTCCAACTTGCGGAGAGTTTTTCAACTACACAGGGATTCGCGATGTTTGCGCTAAATGTGCTCGCGATGAAGAAAAAATGTACGAAGAAGTATATCGTTTCCTTAGAAGGCGTGAAAACCGTGCAGCAACAATCGAAAGAATCGTTGAAGCAACCGGCGTAACGGAGGAATTGTTGCACAAATGGGTACGAAAAGGCCGACTGCAACCAGCCCTCTTCCCAAACTTAGGCTACCCATGCGACAACTGCGGCAAGCTCACCCAAAAAGGCAAGCTATGCGACAGTTGCACCGAAGATTTGAAAAAAGACTTGCGTACATTCGAAGCAGCACAAGAATTCCGAGAAGCAGTAGTAGAATCCGATCGAGGCACTTATCTCGCTGAACAGCGTAAAAACCGGTAGTTTAAACTGCCGGTTTTTGCGTTGAATGAATCTTATACAATGGAAAGACTTCGCAACGCAATGTAGAAAGCTCGCATCCCACCGTATTGGGCCTGCATCACGCTGTAGATCATTTTCAACACAAACGTACGGGTCTTGCAACGCAATGTAGATCGTATGCAACACAATGATGAACTGGCCACGCAACGCAAGTAGAAAAATCGCAACACAACATCGCATACATACCTAAACACAATATTCAAACCATCTTCCCACTTCATCCGCCAACCGAACCGATTTCCCAATTCGTACGAAAGACCCTAAACCTTCGTGATTTTAAACCGAAATAAGGTACAAGGGAAAAATTTTTGAAAGGAGCGAGATGATGAAAATTAATAAAATTAATATACCACCGGTCAATCCATACCGTACAAACCAGGTGAAGTCAGAACAGGCGAATAATCAGACGAAGATGCACCGCGACAAATTGGAAATTTCATCGCAAGCAAAACAACTATCAGAAGTTTCCACATTTGCAGCGGAGCGAAAAGAACGCATCCAAGAACTAAAAGCTCAAATCAAATCGGGTGAATATAAAGTAGAGCCAGAGAAATTAGCTGAAAACCTGATCAAGTATTACAAGAAATAATATTATGAATGAAAGCAGGGATCCGCATGTCCATTGAAGCAATCCTGTCTATACTTGACAACTTGGAAAAATTGCATAAGAGCCTGCTTCGCATCGCACATGACAAGACAGCACTCATTAAAAATGGCGATGTCCAAGGAATCGACGCATTACTAAAAGAAGAACAGGCCCATTTGGCTGCTATCGTACAAATGGAAAAAGAACGACAGCAAAAGGTCATCGGCTATATGAAAGGACAAGGAAGTCCCGTACCGATGAACCCGACAGTATCAGAGCTGATCGAAGTGACACCCGAACCGGACAAACAACGTCTTAGGGAGGCGAAGGACCGTCTCCTGCATGCGATTCATGAATTGAAATGGCAAAACGATCTCAACCAAAAATTAACCTATCAATCCCTTCAATTCGTGAATCTGTCGCTGGACATGGTCCGTCCACGTCCGGAATCGGTAAACTACTCAAAGAATGAAATCGAAGGCAAAAAAGAAGTGAAAGACATACCATCTTTCGATTCACAAGCTTAGGAGGAACAACATGCGCTCAACATTTATGGGGCTTGAAACAAATAAACGTGGCCTCTACACACAACAATCCGCACTTTATACTACTGGACATAACATCTCAAACGCCAACACTTTAGGCTACTCCCGCCAGCGAGTCAACATGCAGGCGACACCAGGCTTTCCGGGAGTTGGTCTGAACACGCCAACGATGCCTGGTTTCCTCGGAACTGGTGTAGAGGCTGGTTCGATCCAACGAATTCGCGATTCGTTTATAGATCAGCAATACAGACAGGAAGCGAATAAGTTAGGCTATTGGGGAGCAAGGTCAAATGCCATTTCGCAAATGGAAGATATTTTGACAGAGCCTTCCCAATATGGTCTCCAAAAATCACTTAGCGAGTTTTGGCAATCACTTGAGGACCTTTCCGTCAATCCTGAAAACGGCGGGGCAAGAAAAGTCGTTAATCAGCGCGGAATGGCAGTCGCAGATTCCTTTAAATACATGTACAATTCTTTGACGGAAATTCAAACGAATATCGGTCAAGAAATTGAAATAGGAGCAAAAGACGTTAATTCATTGCTGAAGCAAATTGCAGACTTAAACCGTCAAATTTCGGAAGTAGAACCAAACGGCTACTTGCCGAACGATCTATATGATGCACGAGACATATTGATTGATCAGCTTTCCGAGTTCTTCCCAATAGAAGTTTCATATGAAAAATCAGGCGGGCGTGCATTGGCGATTGCTGAGGGAAGCGCGACGATTAGTTTGAAAATGAAAGATGGATCTAAGGTTAATTTAGTCCAAGGAAATAGTGCGGGGAAAATCGAAACGAATCCTGCTTCTTTGTCAGCGCAGGAAGGCATCGATGGTTTGAGAATCACTAGACCAAACGGAACTTCTTTAGAAGTTAACCATAGTAATTTGCTTGATAATGGAAAAATGAAATCGTTGATGAATTCATTTGGAGTAAGCGGAACAGACGGTCCGGAAGGTTTATATCCTGATATGCTTGAGCAGTTGAATCGGATGGCTCAAGAGTTTGCTAATGCTTTTAATGATATTCATAGAGGTGGAAGAGATTTAAACGGCAACAAAGGCGATGATTTCTTTACTTCTACGGATGGCAGCGAGATTACTGCAGGCAATATTACTGTAAATGAAGCAATTCAAAAAGATCCTTCTCTGATTGCGGCGTCTAACGCTGATCCTGATTCGGATGATCCGATTAAAGAAGAAGGGAACGGCAACAATGCCAAAAGATTAGCCGGAATGCAATTCGATGAGTTAACTGGGTTGGATAATGCGACCGTTCAATCCTACTTCCAAGGTTTAATCGGCCAGTTGGGCGTAGACGGTCAGCAAGCAGCTAAAATGACATACAATACAGCAACGCTTTTAGGAGCTGTCGAGCATCGTCGCGCATCCATCAGTTCAGTATCATTAGATGAGGAAATGACAAATATGATTCAATTCCAGCAAGCGTATAATGCTTCCGCAAGAATGATTACAGTGATTGACGAAACATTAGATAAAATCATTAACGGCATGGGTGTAGTCGGAAGATAAGAAAGGGGAAATCATTAAGTGCGTGTAACACAATCAATGCTTTCAAATAATATGCTTCGAAACTTATCAAATAGTTATTCGAAAATGGGTCGATTGCAAGACCAGCTAACTACTCAAAAAAAGGTTAATCGGCCATCCGATGACCCTGTCGTTGCGATGAAAGGCATGGCTTTCCGAATGCAAGTGGACAAGGTTGAACAATATCAACGCAATCTCGGCGAAGTACACAACTGGCTTGATACGTCTGATGATGCGCTTGACCAAGTCGGAGAAGCATTAAAACGACTTCAAGAATTAGTAGTCGATGCTTCGAACGATACAAAAACGCAAGATGATCGTGAAAAGATATTAGAAGAGATTAAACAATTACGTACGCAAATCCAAGATTTGGCGAATACGAAAGTTGGGGACAAGCACCTATTCTCAGGAACGAATACAGGAACACCGCTTTTTGTCGATGGAGAAATGGTTGATCCGGCTGATTATCCTGGATTGGGTAATGATGTTACGATTGGAGTCTTCGATGGAGTTCAACTTAAAGTGAACACGAACGGAAATGAGCTTTTTTCGAATATCGATGAAATGATGGAGAGTATTATAAACAAAATCGATAAACTAAACGCAGATGGAACACCTGCAGATGATCCGACGGGTGAAGAAATTAGCAGCTTCTTAACGGACATCGACAAACAACAAAACGCAGTGTTAGAAGCCCGCGCAGATATCGGTGCCCGCCAAAATCGTGCAGAAATGATGGAACATCGTCTTGACACTCAAGAGGTCATTTCCAAAAAACAAATGTCCGAAAACGAAGACATTGACATTGAGCAAGTTATAACGGAAATGATTACACAAGAATCAGTCCACCGTGTCGCTCTATCTGTTGGAGCACGAATTATCCAACCGTCATTAGTCGATTTCCTCAGATAAAACATTTATGGAGTTAGGCAACTCGGTGTCTAACTCCATTTAACGATAAGGTGATTCGTATGAATATCCCACAGCTTCAAATTCAAACAACAAAAGGCATTTTAGGCTTGCTAATTGACAAGCCAATTCAGGAGATTGAACAGCCAAAAGCGACGATGAACCAAGAACAGCCAGCAGCCATCCTTGAAATGTCAACAACGAGACCGCAACTGTCCATTGATACATCTGAAGTTCGTGCAGACATCGACTTAAAAGGCCCGCTGCGCCGCGGCGATGAAAATGCACAGTATGGAAGACAAGGCGCAATGGAAGGCATCGCAAGAAGAGCACAAGAAGGTCAGCAAATGATGCAAATTGAAAATGGTGGAAACGCAATAGTGGACATAATCCGCCAGCAAACAACTCCTGCTCCAGCTCCACTGGGCATCCGTTTTGTAGGAGACAGAACGAAAATCCAAATGTCTTTCCAACAAGGAACTTTGGAGATTAACGCAACACCTCAAAGACCGATATTGGACGTGCAAATAAACAAACCAATCCATCATTACACGCCTGGAAAAGTATCTGGTGTGATGGAGCAATATCCTTCTATCCAAATTGATATTAAATGGTAAAAGAACGAGACAACGCTCGTTCTTTTTTGCTAATTTAAATCGTTATCGCTCAACAAGTTAAAATGAAAAGGAGTAAAGTAATGAATATCCAAACAAAATTCCACGGTGATATTGAAATTTCAACTGATCAACTATGGACGTTTCCAAAAGGCATTCCCGGTTTCGAAAATGAACATGAATTTGTATTGCTTCCTATAGAAGGTAATACTACTTTTCAAGTGTTACAATCAACCAACCAATCAGAAGTCGCGTTTGTCGTAACGAATCCATATACCTATGTAGATGATTACTCATTTGAAATCGATGAACCGACAATTGATGCGCTACAAATTGAAAAAGAGGAAGATATCTTCGTTTTAAGTGTCCTTACTTTAAAACAACCGTTTGAAAACTCGACAATCAATTTGCAAGCGCCGCTTATTTTTCAAATGAACAATCGAAAAGCAAAACAAATGATTTTGAATGATAATCGTTTCAATCTCCGCCATCCAATTGGCAATGCGATAGAGAAAGGGGCAAAATAATATGTTAGTCCTCTCTCGGAAAGGCAATGAAACAATTAAGATCGGTAATGATATCGAAATTAAAATAATAGAAGTAAAAGGCGACACAGTACGTCTCGGTATTGAAGCCCCGAAAAATGTCGATATTTTACGAGGAGAATTGGTGAAATCCATTTCCGAAACAAATGCGGAAGCCATTACACTCGACAGGAGTCTATTTTCACAGCTTATTAAAAAAGATTAAAAATCTGGACCAGACACATTTCATTGGATACGATGAATTGTGTCTGTAGCCTACTAAAACATCCAATTATTCTCCACGAAAAAACTTCTCAAGTGCAGCTTTCCAACATATTCTCCATAAAAACAAAAAATCTTTCAAAAAACGCTAAACACATAACCTACTTATCCGATAATAGAATTGTAAGCGGCAGAGAGTTCGGCCGGCTCCTCGCCGTGAGCATAAAAAATGTTCACAAGGACGTGAACTAAACAAACACTCAAGGAGGAAATCACAATGATTATCAATCATAACATTGCGGCACTTAACACACACCGCCAACTTGGAGCAAACAACACAAACGCTTCTAAAAACTTAGAAAAACTTTCATCTGGTCTTAAAATCAACCGTGCAGGAGACGACGCAGCAGGTTTAGCAATCTCCGAAAAAATGCGTGGTCAAATTCGTGGTTTGGATATGGCTTCTAAAAACGCTCAAGACGGTATCTCTTTGATCCAAACAGCTGAAGGTGCATTGAACGAAACTCATGCAATCCTTCAACGTATGCGTGAGCTTGCGGTACAATCCTCGAACGATACTAATAATAACGTTGACCGTAAAGAATTACAAAAGGAAATGAACCAGTTGTTGGAAGAGATTGATAGAATTTCCAATGATACTCAGTTCAATACTAAAGACCTTCTTAAAGGTGACTTTTCTGCTAAATTCCATATTGGAGCAAATGAGGGACAATCTATTGAATTGTCTATTGGTAATATGGGTACTTCAGAAGAAGGCTTGAATATTGCAAGTTTATCTGTAGAAAATGTAGATGAAGAAGGAGCAGAAGGCGGCATCATGACTCAAGAAGGAGCAGACGAGGCTATTACTACAATTAACGATGCAATTGAAAAAGTCTCTGCTGAACGTTCTAAATTAGGTGCAATGCAAAACCGTTTAGAGCACACAATCAACAACCTTGGTACTTCTTCTGAAAACTTGACAGCAGCTGAGTCACGTATCAGAGACGTTGACATGGCAAAAGAAATGATGGAGTTCACAAAGAACAACATTCTTACTCAAGCTGCACAAGCAATGCTTGCGCAAGCTAACCAACAACCACAAGGCGTACTTCAACTTCTTCGCTAATATTGGTTAAAAAACCACGATCCTTTTCCGGATCGTGGTTTTTTAGTTGATCTATAAAGAGTACTAAAAATTTTTTACATAAAACTTCCTGATTATATCACAAGAAATAATGGCGAATAATACTCGAACAACGCCTTTTTATATAAAAGAAAAAAATTTATTACATCTTATTAGAAGTTAACCGATATAAACTACATGTTCTAATTAGTTTTACATAAAAGATATCTAACTTTAAAGTTTACATTTTATTTAAATTAGGAGGATGTTATGGGTGAAAATAGAAAAACTCTCGGAAAAGCGCTGAAACCCCACTGGGTATGGGCTATTGCATTAGGCTCATCAATTGGTTGGGGAGCTTTTGTCCAGCCAGTTACCTGGATGGAAACAGCCGGCCCATTGGGAGTTATGTTAGGTTTTTTAATTGGTGCGTTGCTTATGGTCATTATTGCAGTTAGTTATGGTTTCTTAATAAAAGAATACCCCGTTTCGGGAGGAGAGTTCGCTTATGCCTATATTGGTTTCGGACGAACCCATGCATTCTTCGGTGGTTGGTTTTTGACCCTTGGTTATATATGTATTGTTGCTTTAAATGCTTCTGCTTTTGCGCTTATGTTCAAGTTTATCTCCCCGACTTTAATGAATCAAATCTATTTATATGAAGTAGCGGGATGGAATGTATATATGACCGAGGTATTGGTCGCCACTATTTCTTTGCTTTTGTTCGCATATTTCAATATAAGAGGGGCAGAAACTTCTGGACGCTTACAATTTATTTTTTGTTTAGTAATGATA
The DNA here is from genome assembly GCF_042679045.1 of Sporosarcina contaminans. Lineage (NCBI taxonomy): Bacteria > Bacillati > Bacillota > Bacilli > Caryophanales > Caryophanaceae > Sporosarcina > Sporosarcina contaminans. The sequence goes on from NZ_JBHTLT010000031.1 coordinate 14,816, forward strand.
GGTAGTGTCGTAGTGTTAGCATTATTGATGGGATATTCTCCCCAAGCAAGCATCAGTAATATGAACCCGTTATTTAGCCCGCAACATACAACGTTAGCAGCAGTACTATCAATTGTTGCAATTGCACCTTGGGCTTTTGTTGGTTTTGATAATGTACCACAAGTCGCTGAAGAATTTAATTTCTCTTCACAAAAAGCATTTAGGCTAATCATTTTTGCTCTTCTATCTGCTGCCGCTTTATATATTCTAATGATCTATGTAACAGCGATTGCACAACCATGGCTTCAGCTTGCTGGAGAAGGACATATTTGGGGTACCGGTGAGGCAGTAAAGACTGCCTTGGGTAGCTTTGGAATGATTTTGCTCATAGTGGCATTAAGCATGGGGATATTCACTGGTTTAAACGGATTTATTGTTTCTGCAAGTCGTTTGTTATTTGGAATGTCAAGAGCGAAAGTATTACCAAAAGCTTTTTCAAAATTACATAGCAAATATAATACACCGTATATTAGCATCTTGTTTACAGTTCTCATTGCATTGTCAGCGCCTTGGTTTGGTAGAGCAGCTTTATTATGGGTTGTAGATATGTCTTCGATAGGAGTATCAATTGCATATTTTTATACGTGTTTTACGGCCTATAAATTATTTGGGTGGAGTCATAAAGATACAAAAGCTATTAGTATAGCTCCTATTAAAAAGATAATCGCACTTTTAGGAAGCATATTAAGCCTTTGCTTTATAGCATTGTTGCTAATCCCTGCTTCTCCAGCATTTTTAGGAGTTGAATCGAGAATCTCTTTATTAATCTGGACGATTATTGGTTTGATTTTTTATTTAATAAAACGTAGAGAGTTTAATAAAATACCCGAAGAGGAAATGCGTTTTTTAGTTTTAGGTGAAAAGCATACGAATGAAAACATTGATAAGGGATAAAAGATAAAAACTTAATAATTTAATATTATGACCGATATAAATAGATGGATCGATAGATTGAATCATTAGGAGTGTCGAGTTTGATAAAATTGACAGAGCAACAAATTACGCAGGTTGATAATATAATTAAAACATTGGTGGAGGCTACAGAGCACCTCCTTCTTCTAACGAAGCAAAGAGAATTCTCTAAAGGCTTGTATACGTTTAGTTCCATCATCGAAGGATTTCAAGCAGTCACTGGAATTATCAATCATTTTGAAGATGAAGAATTAATGATAAAAAAGATGCAAATTGAAAAGAACATTATTGAAATGGGAAGCTTTTTCGAGCAAAATAATCTTTTAAAAGTGCATGAGATTATTCAATTTTCTTTTTTACCTGCATTAAATAATGTAAGTAAAATAATAGAGGCTAAACAAAATAAAAAAGATGATAAAAAAATTGTAATTGGGGTATTTCATTCATTTGGAAACCCTAGAGATTTCTATCCAGAACCAAGGGTAAAAGCACTTATTTCCGAAAGTGAAAAGCAACAGACTGAGCTGCTTTTTTTCACCTCAAAAGACGCTGATTTTGAAAAAAAAGAAATAACAGCAGATCGATATGTAAATGGAAAATGGGAGCGAATTCAATCTAAATTTCCTGACGTGATCAATAACGTAGGAGCGGGTAAACGTTCCCACGTAGAACGAAAGTTGAGAAGAATGATCCCTTTTACAAGCTTCCATGTAGGGAATAAAGTTTCTTTGCCAAAAAGAATGTTGGAGAACCGAAAATATGCTGAATTACTCGTGCCGTTTAGAATTTGTATGAGTAAAGAACAGATTCACGACTTTATTGAAAAAAATAACAAGACAGTATTCAAAGCATTGCAAAGTAACCGTGGCGAAAATATTTTCTTTGTTACAAAAAAAGGACAAAGATATTCTGTATTAGAACATAAAAAAGAACAAATTATGCATAAAGAAATGTTTGATGAATGGTTGGAAAAGATTATTTTAGAGGAGAAGGGAAGTTATATTGTTCAACGCTATGTGCATACAAGAACGAAAGCGAATGAGCCATACCACTTCAGAGCTCACGTCCAAAAAGATGGAAACGGATAATGGATACTTACACATATATATCCACGGGTTGGTAGTAAAAAAAGTAATTTGAGTAACGTTGTAAACGAAGGTCGCGTTGATGATTTTCATGAATTTATGATGAGAGAATTTGATGAAAATGGTCAAAAGTATGAGAAGGATATATTAAGGCTATCTATAGAAATTGCTATGCATCTTGATAAGATATATGGCTTCGCATTAGATGAATTGGGTATTGACCTTGCAATTGATGAAAACGGCAAGTACTGGATGCATGAAGCGAATAACGGACCTCAAACGTTTTTTCATGAAGAAAAGCGTGCGGTCAATACAATTGCTTATGCGAAATATATTGCTGAAAATGGAATCTTTTATAGTGATAATGTTAGAAAGTCACAAACTGGAATGTTCCAGTCAAACTTAAGTCGCTTACCACTTCATCAGACAAGTAACAAAAAAGTTATTGGAGTACTTTCCGGAAAAGTAACGGATGACGTTTTTATGAGAAAAATGGCCGAAGAAGCTGAAGAAAATGACTTGTCATTGTATATATTCAAACCAAAGGATATTGACTATGATTATATGCTAATAAAAGGATTAGTATATGAAAATGGTGAGTGGATACAAAAGATTGCAGAATATCCCGATGTTATATTTGATCGCTTAAAACTTCGCGGCGATTCGGATGCTAATTGGATATATGAAGAATTATCCGATATTCCTTTTACGAATGAATGGCCAGTATGCCTTCAATCAAGGTCAAATATCCATGAAGCTTTAAGTAATATTGAGGAGTTAAGTGGAATATTAATTTCATTAAAAGAAGTTGAGAGAACAAGAGACATTTTCAGTGCCCTTGAAATTTCCAAAAAAGTATTTTTGAAAAGAAATGACTGGGATTTAATGGGGCAGATTCATATAAATCAAATTTCCCAAAGTAAGTATATTGTAACTGAAAAAGGAAAAGAGATAGAATATAATGGACTTCAGCTGCTGAATAAGTTGCGGGAAGATCTCAAAGAACATCGTTACATTTTACATGAAGATCCCCGCTCTACTCTAAATGAACAACATTTCACTTTGAACACTGACATAATGTTGGTTGAAGAACAGCAGTGGGAGTTGTTAACTGTTTATGCAAGAGAAGAGAGTGGCAAGATTATAAAAGAAGAGGATTTATCCTCCTACCTCCAATCGATAATAGAAGAAAATAGTGTTGAAAATATATTGACAGAGATGGAGAATCTATCTAATAATGTAGCTTCTTCTCTTCGAATTGCGCTTGGTGACTCTGTTTCTACACTTTCAATGACATTTGCTGTTGACGACAATAACAACTTAAAATTAATAGAAGCGAATCCAAGCGGCTCAAATATAATTCCTGATGTACAAGCATTGTCTGAAGGAATTATTAAAAGGGCAAATTGGCTATTAAAAAATGAAATGAAGTAAACTGGTAAACCGCCGGCATATTAAGAACATGCTGGCGGTTTTTTAGAAATGCCAAAAATTATTCGAATGGTTATCCTATTAACTGTTGTATTGAAAAGAAAATGGAATAAGCTGTGGGCATGTTAAACGTGAACGATATAAATTTGGGGTGGTAGAATGTGCAATTATTTTATGATTAACACCTCCTCAATGTCTATGTTTCATAGTCAATTAAAAAGATCCTTAAAGCCAATACATCTGAATATACCAGCATTCGTCATAATAGGCATCAGTAGCCTCTAAATTTCGATAAATGTTTATATACAGCAAAAAATTATGCAAAGCTCGTATATATAATGGAGATCAAAGTCAATAAAGATTGCGCGAACCCATAGTGCACATGAAAACATAAGGAGGTTCGCGCAAAAAAGCGACTGAAACATCCTAACTTGGTGATTAATTTGTGGGAAATTGACCATGCAGTGATATGGCGACACAATATGTAGATTGTAGTATAATGCAGATACAATACTTTGCGGTCACTCCCTGTATTGGGAGTGTGGATTGAAATTATAACGACTATGCATTAAAGACGAATGACGGCGGTCACTCCCTGTATTGGGAGTGTGGATTGAAATTCTCTTTGAGCGTTCGAGATTGAATTCAAGAAAAGCGTCACTCCCTGTATTGGGAGTGTGGATTGAAATACATTTGCCCAAACTTCCACGCGATTGCGTAGATCGTCACTCCCTGTATTGGGAGTGTGGATTGAAATAAGAAAATCAGGAGAAATCCATCCTGCTTTCGTAGAGTCACTCCCTGTATTGGGAGTGTGGATTGAAATAATATCCGGCTGCGACTGCGGATTCAACGTCCACTCGTCACTCCCTGTATTGGGAGTGTGGATTGAAATAACGCTGGTTGGTGGACTGAACAAGGAGGGCTCGTCACTCCCTGTATTGGGAGTGTGGATTGAAATACGAAAGGCCGCTCGAAACGCGCAACGCAACTCGTGTCACTCCCTGTATTGGGAGTGTGGATTGAAATACATCACCACTCACTCCTTTATTTTTAGGCATAGAGTCACTCCCTGTATTGGGAGTGTGGATTGAAATTGAACGTCCATACCACGCGTAACAAAATCCTGTACGGTCACTCCCTGTATTGGGAGTGTGGATTGAAATGTCGTCTGTCGCAAATGTGTAACTTTGATACTATGTCAAGAAATTGGACACATTAAATTGAGAGTCATAGCTATTTGTATAATCAAGCTAACGCGCTTTGCTTGTTGGCCATGTCATAAGCGAACAGA
>NZ_JBHTLT010000032.1:0-13087 GCF_042679045.1 Sporosarcina contaminans
GCTGTCGTAAAGGTGCCTTAATTTCTGCAAAGGTCGCAGAAATACGGCAAATCGAACCCTTCGCTGTTCGATTCGCAGTATGCGAGCGTTTGTCAACAAGCTGAACCGAGTGCCCTTCAAGCAGGCACTCGGTTTTTCTTTAATTGATGGTCATTTTCCGGTTTTCTTCGCTAATCAGTTCGCCGTTTTCCGAAAGCGGAGCGAATCTTGCATTAAAGAAACGAAGTGTAGGAGGTTCGTATACCATTTTCAATCCACAGATCGTCTCTCTCTTTTCATATAATTCGATTATAGAATCTGCTACGACATCCATATGATTATTTGTATAAACGCGGCGGGGAATCGTTAAGCGTACTAATTCCAAATTTGGCTTATTATGCTCGCCAGTTTCATTGTTTCTGCCTGCTGAAATGATTCCGCGTTCCATGCTGCGGACGCCGGAATCCAAATAGAGTGCTGCCGCCAATGCTTGTGCCGGAAAGTCCTCCTGCTGTAAATGCGGCAAAAATGCACGTGCGTCAAGGAAAACAGCATGGCCTCCGATCGGTTGGACGATCGGGATGTTTGCATCGATGAGCTGTTGGCCTAAGTAACGCACTTGGCCGATCCGGTGTGCGATGTAATGGTCATCTACGGCTTCACGGATGCCAATCGCCATCGCTTCCATATCGCGTCCGGCCATGCCGCCATATGAAGGCATTCCTTCGTACACAACGACAAGTTCACGTGAACGGATATAGAGCTCTTCATCATTCATCGCCAAAAAGCCACCAATATTAACGAGACAATCCTTTTTGCCGCTCATCGTACAGCCGTCCGAGTAGGACATCATTTCTTTTAAGATGCTTGCGACAGTACGATCTTCGTAACCGTCTTCACGTTCTTTAATAAAGTAAGCATTTTCAACACAACGTGTCGCGTCAAACATTACATCGATCTTATGTGCTTTGCACAATTCATAGACTTCTTTCAAGTTCTCCATGCTGACGGGCTGTCCGCCGGCTAAGTTGACCGTTACTGCAACACAAACATATGGGATTTTGTCTGCCCCCACTTTATCGATCAAAGACTGCAGTTTCCCAATATCGACATTCCCTTTAAAAGGATGATCGACAGCGGGATCATGCGCTTCGTCAATAATGATATCGACGAAAGTGGCTCCGTTCATTTCCTGATGGGCTCTTGTCGTTGTGAAATACATATTTCCAGGTACGTAATCGCCTTGTTTAATTTTCAATTGGGATAAAATATTTTCTGCCCCTCGCCCCTGGTGGGTCGGCAAAACATATTGATACCCGTAAACTTCACGTACCGCAGACTCTAACCTTTTCCAACTTTTGCTTCCCGCGTATGCTTCGTCGCCAGTCATTAGCGCTCCCCATTGCTCATCGCTCATTGCGGTCGTACCGCTATCGGTCAGCAAGTCGATATAGACATCCGCTGAGTCTATTAAAAAAGTGTTATAGCCTGCACGATTAAGAGATTCTTTACGTTCATCATATGAAAGCATCGATAATGTTTCTACACTCTTAATCTTATAAGGCTCGGCTATTCTTCTCGCCATAAACAATACCCCTTTCTATTTTATTTCTCCCCCCGAACTTAACTATAGTATGTAAAAGATTCATTTTCAATGTTTTTTCATTATTTCGACAAAACAAGACAAAAAGACAAGCAGCTCGATGCTTGTCTACAGTCCTTTTGAGGTTTGTAGTCATGAGATAGGTGTTTGCCCAGCTTGGCTTGAAAACGCTTGTCAGACAAGGCGCGAAGTCGAGCGAAGACCCGAATAGAACTTAGGTTCANCGTATGCGAGCGTTTGTCAACAAGCTGAGACAAGCAGCTCGATGCTTGTCTACTGTCTTATAGGGGCTTGTAGTTTTGGAATAAGTGTTTGATCAGCTTGGTTCAAAAAACGCTTGACTTGAAAGTAGTCTAAGTGGGCGACATTACAGAGCCTTAATATCCGCAAAGGGCGCAGAAATTAATGTGAATCGAACTCTTCGTTGCTAACAAACTGAGACAAGTAGTTCGACGCTTGTCTACCATTCAATTCGGATTTTCTTTGTTTTTGCGCAACAAATAAAGGACTGCTTGAACAATCGCGGCAATGCCCAAGCCAAAAGTTGAGATGATGAATAGTGACAATATCCCCAATAAATCGCCCATACCATCCGTATCCATTATGATGCTTCTAAAAAACTCAGCAAACCCTAAAAAGAGGGCGATTAGAAAAATATAAAATGCTGTTTTTAATTTATAGAACAACAAGAGTGCTGCTAAAATACCGACTGTCAGGCTGAACACACCGAAGGCCAAATAGTTTTTCACGCCTAAATCGACACCTAACAAAGTACGCACGCCTAATATAAGCAGCACGAAAGAGGTCAGCCCTGTAAAAAAGCCAATCTTCCATAATTTATTCTCCATTGAATCCACCTGCTTTCAATATATATCATACCGAAAGTAGGTTCATTTGTGTAAAAGAAAGCAAAACAAAGAGCCTCGCAATTAAACGAGGCACCCCATTACACTTATTTTTTCGCGATGATTACTAACTTTCCATGGTCAAGCTCACGCTCAGCGTCTGCTGCTTCTTCTGCAGTTAAGCCAGCCGCTTCCATTTTACTGCGGAGTTCATCGCCGCGTGAAGTGAACATATTTTTCATGCTGTCAAGAAAACCTTGTTCCTTCATGCCGACCTTTTCTGTGTCAAGTGCATCGGTAATATCATCCGAACGCTTTTTATCGTGCGCAAAAATGTAAATGTCGTCATGAGTAAATCCTTGAGTTGTTAAATTTTCAATTTCCTGTTTAGCTTGTACTGCATTTTCTACAATTCGTTTCATAGTCATGTATATACCCTCCTACATCGTTTGTTGTATGTATACCTCAAAAGTAGGTAGGATAAACAAAAAGTAGATGGATTAGATGTATTGATCGCCTTTTAATCTCCGATACGCCTTGATGAAATCCATTGGATCTCTTTCGACACCATATGTGAAGACACCTTGATTTGTGTGCAAATAGAAAAGACCGGTCCCGTTTGAAAAGGCTTTAAAGGACATATCTTGGATATTTTCCAAAGGAAAGTGGTGCTTAGGTGTAGTAACGGCATCCACATACAGAAGGATCATAAAATTTGATTGGCGGTGTTTTTGTTGGAACCAGTCAATTGACCTTTCGACCGTATAATAGGACAAGGTAGAGATGATCGTCTTATCTTTATTCAGCGGAAGCATCCTCCTTTACCGTGAGAGTTCGTTGGATTTGAATCGATATGCAAAATCCTTCGATTATATCATTCCCTACATCGTAACAGTTTTTTCACTGCCAAATCAATTGTGCTCATTATTTTTGAAGACGACGAATGTCATCCATCATTCGGTCGGAAAATGACTCGTCAACTAAATTATACTCATCGACTATATAGCCGTTTTGGTCGATTAGATAAAAATTTGTTCCATGGATAACTTGTGACGAGTTATTTGGTTTTTGGACAATCGTTTGAAATTGGTTAAGCGCAATCTGTTCAATAGTATTTTGAGAATATCCCGTTAATAGATGCCAATTGTCGTCATCATCCGTATATTGATCGATATATTCTTTTAATACTTCGGGTGTATCAACGTCTGGATCGACAGTGAAAGAGACGAATTCAATAGTATCCATTCCTTGATCCTTAAACTTTTTTTGCAGCTCCGCCATTTCAAATGTCATAGGGGGGCATACTGTTTTGCACTGTGTGAAAATGAAATCTGCCACCCATATTTTCCCTTTAAGATCTTCTGAACCATATGGGTTGCCCGTTTGATCTGTAAATGAAAAAGATTCAACTTGCCGTCCTGTTTTTACTGAAGTGTTGCACGCAAACAAAAGAAGCGAAGAAGTTAATAGTAAAACCCATTTATATTTCTTCAATTTGTTTTCCCATCTTTCTGTTCATCTAATAAGCCGATAAAGTCTATCCTCACTGTCGTGCCGGAGGAGCTATCGCTTTCAATGGTCATTTTCCCTCCGTGAAGGCGAACAATTTCCTTCACGATGGAAAGCCCTAAACCAGTGCCGCCAGTCGAACGGTTCCGCGCTTTATCGGTGCGAAAGAAACGTTCCCCGATTCTGTCAATGTCTTTTTTATCAATGGCAATGCCGTCATTCGTAACTTGATATTCAATTTTCTTGCCATTCTGCTTCAAAGAAATAAAGACAGTTCCTTCTGTTGTTGAATATTTTATTGCATTGTCAATCGTATTGTAAAAAACTTGTTGAATGCGTTGCAGGTCACCCATGAGGATGACGTCTTCGTCTATATCCAACTGCAAAGTAATCTCTTTTTCTTTCACATGTATTGCGAATAATTCGAGTGTATCCTTTACTAGCTGAGCCCCGGCAATCGGAGCAGGGATGATTTTATAGAGCTCTTCCTGTAGGTGGTTCAGTTCAACAAGATCATTGATGAGCTTGTTCAACCGATTCGTTTCTTTTTCGATTGTCGTCAAATATTCTTTCGCTTCTTCAGGCGAAGTATAAATTTTTTCCTTGAGTACATGAGTATAACCGCCGATATAGGTTAAAGGCGTCCGTAGCTCATGGACAATATTCGATGTAAATTCTTTTTTTCGCTTCTCTTGCTCCTCAAGAGATAAGCTCATCAAATTGAAAGCATGCGTAAGCTGCCCGATTTCATCGTGACGGTTCGTTTCAATTCTTCGACTGTAATTGCCTTTCGACACTTCTGCAGATAGTTGCTGCAGCTCTCGTAAAGGATTAAAAAGGGATTGCCATACTCGGTTGATCGCCAAAAATAAAATGAAGAAAAATAATGTCCCTACAATTACTAATAACGGAATGCTCTCTCGGAATACATCTTGAATCGCAGCTAAAGGAACGTAAATATAGATGAATCCAATGAGCCCATTTTCTCCTTTAATCGGGAAGATGGCACCTAAAATTTCACGATCCAATTCTTGTACATATCCTTCTTTCATGACGTAAGAGCCTGTTTCCAAAATGCTCTTGTCATCTTCGTCAACCAAATTTTCATAGTTAATTTTATATGGAAAGTAGGATGATAAGTCATCTAAGCGATCAACGACTATAATTTCATATTCGGAAACGACATTATACCACTGAATTTTCTCGATAATTTCATCTGTTAATTCTCCGTAGTGATAGTGTGAAGCAGTCCGTTGACCTTGATAGATGATCGATTGTTCAATACTATCGAGGTATAGCTTCGTATAGAGGAAATGGATGAAAAAAAACGAAAAAAGGATCGTGAAGGCAATACTTGAGATGAGCAGAGTGAGTATTTTCTTACTCAAAGTCATATTCATTAGCGTACCTCGAATTTATAGCCGATTCCCCATACTGTTTCAATCATTTGGCCATATTCGCCCATTTTTAAGCGCAATGTTTTAATATGTGTATCAACTGTCCTGTCTGTACTTTGGTGATCTTCACCCCAAACGATGTGCAATAGCTGTTCCCTGGAAAATACTCTCCCTTTGTTTTTCGCCAATGTTTGGAGGACACCAAATTCTTTCAGCGTCAATGACAAAGGCTCATCATTTAGCGTGACGGTATGTGCGTGTGGATCAATGACTAAAGGTCCGATTTGAAGACTGTCGGTTACAGTAGACCGATAGCTCCTGCGCAAGACAGACTCGATGCGAGCAAGTAACTCTCCGGGCATAAAAGGCTTGACAATATAATCATCGCCGCCTAATTTCAAACCATGAATCTTGTCCCATTCTTCACCTTTTGCCGATAAGAAAATAATGGGAATGTCATGATCTTTGTTTAGTTCTTGTGCAAAGGTGAAGCCATCCATGAATGGCATCATTATGTCCACAATGCACAAATGGGGACGTACGCTATCAATTAAGGAAAGTGCATGGGCACCATCTGTAGCCTCTGCAACTTCATAACCATCCTTTTCCAAGAAAGTTCTAATTAGTTGCCGCATTTGTGGTTCATCATCAATAATGAGTATTGTATATGGATGCATTCAAACGACTCCTATCCATAATTTTCTTTAGTATTATTATCGTTTGGATATGTGAAAAGAATATGAAGGCGCCAACTTCACAATTACTTCGAAATTACCTTATATTATCATACTGAATATACAACATTTCGTTAAGCGAAACGGGAGGAAGAGTTGATTGAAGAAAAAAACGCTTGGAATACTTACAGTACTGCTACTGCTCATTTTGTCGGCATGCAGTTCGAAAGAAGAAAACAATGCAGATGTAGAAGTATACCCACTTGAAGTCGATTTGACTGTTACTGAGAAAGTCGAAGTGGGAGATACTGTACAAATGGAAGCAATCGTCACGTATGGCGATGAAAAAGTCGCTGATGCAGATGAGGTTGTCTATGAAATTTGGGAGGAAGGAAAAAAAGACGAATCGTATAAAATTGAGGCAACAAATGAAAAAGATGGTTCATATACAGCTGAAACCTCCTTTGATCATGATGGTTTATTTCACGTGCAAGTCCATGTAACCGCGAAACAATTGCATACAATGCCTGTCAAAGAAGTGACAGTTGGCAATGGAGGTCATTATGAAAATAGCGGCGAAGAACATGATCACGGTCATGCAGAAGGATTTTCTATGCATTTCAATGTACTTGACGGCGTTACAACAGGGGAAGAAATCGATTTAACAACCCATATACAAATGGAAGAGAAGCCTATGGAAAATCTCAATGTCCGCTATGAAATTTGGAACGATGCTGAAGAAAATGGAAAACATGAATGGGCCGATGCGTCTGAATCTTCTGCTGGAGAATATAAAGCTTCCTACCAATTCGATCAAGCAGGCACTTATAAAGTACAAATACATGTGAAAGACGATGAAGATTTACATGAACATGAGACGGTTACAATTGAAGTAACTGAATAAGGAAAAGCCCCTCCACAGCTTCGATTCGGAGCAGAGAGGGGCTTCGTGCTTCATTATATAAAAATTTCATAGACGCCGATGAATATAAGCAATGCACCAGCGAATATATCTGTATATTTGCCGAACAATGAATTGCCGATCCGATAGCCGATCCAAGTTCCAATAAGAACCGATAAGAATGAAAATATTCCGATTGATATCGATGCGAACAAAGCTGATACACCAGTAATACCTGCACTAAAGCCAATAGTCAAGCAGTTGAAAGATAAGATAAAACCTAATAGTATGGATTCTTTCAATGTAATATCCTTCACCTCTGCAATAGATTGAGGTTGTTCTTTTTTCAGCGTACGCAGCGATGCAATAATTAACGAAACGCCAAGCCCTATGAGCAGTATGCCGCCAATCATATTCGCTGCACTATTTGTAAGATAATGGGATAAAAAGTTGCCTAATTGTATAGAGACAAACGCGCAAAGCATAGAAATGAGTGAAATAATACTATTATAGATAATTGGAATCCTGTTTGATTTTAATCCATAAGCAACACTGATTCCCAAATTATCAAGGTTTGCTGCAATGCCGATTAAAATGATGCTGAGCAATTGCATATAATCCCTCCGCAATTGTGTCATCTTCTATCTATATGATTACAAAATGACATGATATAGGTAATGGATTTTTTAGGACGGAAGAGGTATTTTCTGAGAAACATGTTAAAATGGTAAGAGAACTTCATAAGGAGAGATTGTAATGTCAAATTATCCTGAGAAAACTTGTTCAGTAGAAAGATTAGTGACAGTGCCTGCAGATGTACAAAAAGTGTTAAATGGCGAAAAAACAGCAACACGGAGAAACGGTGTCTACGCTTATCCTGGAGAGATTATGGTCTTGGAAGGGAAAGAGTTCAAAGTAGATAAGCTGTATGCTCAAACATTAGGTGAACTAACGGATGAGGATGCGAAGCGTGAAGGATACGCCAACTTGGAACAATATAAGCAATCGATCCTTGCTTTACATCCGAAAATGCCGTGGATACCGAAAATGTCCGTCTGGGTTCATGAATTTAGCCCGGTAGAGAAATGATAAATTGAAATGAAAACGATCTACGGAACGATCGTCTTTATCCATGTCGTCTCCGCGGTAATTGCAATCGGTCCGCTATTTCTATTAGTGCCGATCATTAAGCGTCTGCGAAGCGCCGAGTCAACAAGTGAAGAAGCTTTTTTGAATATCATTCGGGTCACCATTAGAATCGTTATGCATGCCGGACATATGCTAGTCGTTTCAGGAGCATTGCTCATTTTAATAGGGCCTTGGCCTTGGCACACACCATGGGTAATTGCGACATTGGTCGTCTTGTTGCTATCCGGCGTTTTTCTTTCGACCGGCTTTACACGAGTATTAAGAAATTACAATGAGCCGGGGTTTAATAAAGAGAGCATTTTATCGCGCTTAAACCGGACATCTTGGATCTATATTGCGCTTATGCTGATCATGCTATGGTTAATGGTGCAAAAACCGATTCTCTGGTGACGTATTACATAGTTGTAAAGGAGCTATCAATAAGTCAGTAATAATTGACTTTGTAGATGGCTCTTTTTTGATACTAAAATCCTATTACTGTTGCTGTTGGGTAGATGCTTAATTTGAAGATGACGATAAAAGTCATCCATTTCCATCTCTACAGAAGGTATATACAAATTGCAACAACGACAAAAAATACAAAAATGAACTTTCACCTTTATCTATTATATTTTGACGGTTATCAGACAGTCCTTTTTTATTTTTTTAAAACAATCGTGACAATTCTTCTCTCTACATGTATAATTCTGAAAAAGGAAATGGGGAATGGCGATGAAATTCTATCGGTATGAGGATGCAGAACAGTTTGCATTGAAAGCGGAACCTATCGTAGAAATGCAGGAAGATGTGTTCAGTCTGTTTTATGGCGTATTGCAAGCCATTAAAGCTGGCAAGTATGCAGATCCCTTTATGGCGACTGTAGAAAAGGATGGCCAAGTAGTTGCATTGCTGCAAATGACGCCGCCGCATCCTCTTAATTTAATAATTGTAGATGAAGAAAATGTGGAGAGAATTACTGAATTTATTGCAGTGCAGCTTCTAATGAATGCGGTTGAAGTGCCGTCCGTTATAAGTTTAAAACCGTGGGCTTTTTCATTTGCACAGCAATGGGAAAGAAAAACAGGAAAGTCACATTCAGTTTTAATGGACCAAGGAATCTATCGTTTGGACGAGGTAAATGAATCGCTTGAGGCCAGTCCGGGGAACTGGAGGTACGCGGAAGAAAAAGATATCCCACTCATCGAAAAATGGTTTTCGTTATTTGAACAGGATACAAATTTACCGCAGTCTCCCGAATCTATCGTGAAAGAAAGAGTTGCAACGTTTGTTAAAGAGAGGGAAGTATTTCTTTTTGAAGATGGTAAGAAAACTGTTTCGATGATGAAAAAATCCCGTCCAACAAAGCATAGTGTTACTGTATCACTTGTTTTTACACCGAAAGAAGAGAGAAAAAAAGGATATGCTCGGACGATGGTAGCTGCCGGGTCGAAGGAGCTATTGAAGGAATTTGACTATTGTGTCCTCTATACCGATATGCTGAATCCGACTTCAAATAAAATTTATATGGAAATCGGCTATCGTCGCATTGCAGATTCCGTTCATATTGGTTTTCATTAAAAATACAAAAGCATAACGGTGCCATCTATGCACCGTTATGCTTTTGTTTATGCTTTAATGGATTGAAATATCCCTAAAGATTCAATCCTACCAACAGCCTCACGAATCCGTTCTTCGCTTTCTAATAGGCCGACACGGACATATCCTTCACCGTGTTTCCCAAATCCATGGCCGGATGCTACGACAACGCCCGCTTTTTGTAGTAAGAGATCAGCGAATCCTTCGCTTGTATAGCCGGCTGGAACTGGAAGAAAAGCGAAGAAAGAAGCTTTAGGGGCTTTTACATCCCAGCCGATTCTTCTGCATTCGGAAATTAACACGTTTCTGCGCTTCTCATAAAGTGCTGTCAAATCTTTCACGCATTGTTGGCTTTCAGTCAATGCTGCAATGGCGGCATATTGTATACCTGGAAATATGCTGATGAATAAAAGACTTTGCAAATGGTTTATTGCTTCGATCATTTCTTTATTGCCGACAGCGAAAGCGACTCTCCAGCCAGCCATATTATACGTTTTAGAAAGTGTGTACATTTCAATTCCAACTTCTTTTGCTCCTTCTGCTTGTAAGAAGCTGACCGGTTTTTCGCCGTCAAAACCGATTCCACCATATGCGAAATCATGCAAAATGAAAATGTCATTTTCTTTTGCAAAGGAGATCGCCTCATCGAAAAATGGAATGGTTGCTGTTGCGCTCGTAGGGTTATTCGGATAGTTTAAGTACATCATTTTTGCAGCTTTCTTCTGGTCGTCCGATAATAAATTGAAATCTACAAGGAAATCATTTTCTTCAAGCAATGGCATCGTCTCATACCGAGTATTGGCTAAACTAACACCCGATAAATAATCTGGATAACCTGGATCGGGAAGAAGTAGAAGGTCTCCTTCATTCATGATTGCTAAAGGCAATTCAACTAAGCCGATTTTTGAACCCCCTAAAATGGCTACTTCTGTTTCAGGGTCGACATTTACGCCATATTCTCTTTTATAAAAATCGGCTACTGCTTTCCGCAGCTCATATATCCCTTTGAAAGGAGAATATCCATGATTTTCTGGACGCTCCGCAGCTTGCTGTAGTGCATGGACGATATGAGGAGGAGTAGGTTGGTCAGGGTTTCCTCTGCCTAAATTAATCACGTCTTGTCCATTTGCTTTTGCAGCTTCTACTTTTTTAACCAAGGATGAGAAAAAGTGGGGGGGCATGTCTTTCAACCGGTTTGAAATCACCATATCACAACTCCGTTTTCATATATTTTCAACTTATCAGACATAGTTGATTCTATATTACTATATGCGAAATGGAGAACACAATAGAATCATTGAAAATAGAGAAGAGAGGATTCTATTTAATAATGAATAGCTCTCCATGAAAAAACGTTGAAACAAAATCTGTTTCAACGCCATATTAATAAAGTTTAGTTTAAGTAGAGAGTGTGCCGATATTTATTCGCTTTGTTCCATAAGGAAAGTGAGCAAGTGCAACCAATGATCAGCTTCTTTTTTAATTGCTATGTATTCGGATGAATCCTTTTTCAACCGTTTATCGATATTAGAATAAAAACGAATCACTCGAACTGGCTGTTTTGCATCATCTATTATAATTTTCATTTCAAGTGTAGAGACTTTGCGGTGGATTACTTTTCTTAGTTTGGAAAAGCTTTGTTGCTGGTGATCGATTGTTTGACCTAAAGCAGTAATTTTCTCTCCAGTTTTTTCATTTTGATTTATTGCCCCTTTTTGAAGCATACCATTTTCATATATTTCTATTGCCAATAAATTTTCATAGCGATAGCTTGAAATGTCATAAGGCATATTAAGGTATGCTCTCTTAACAGGAGCTTGTCCACTTTGAACCGGAGACCAAAAATAAATTCGGCGTTTCTTCTCATCAACTGCTATTTTTGACAGCAAATCATAAGAAATGAACGCATGCGATTCTACATAAGAAGTATCTTTTGGCACGATTGACTGTAAATGATCAATTTGCTTTTTCTTTTCTTTTTCCTCTGACTGATTCGAAAGATAGAGAAATAGGACAGCGAGACCAAAAAAAATGAAGAAAATGATATATCCAGGCAAATAGATTTGCTGATTCAACAGATAGATTAGCGCCAATATGCCGATGATCGGTGAAAGACATCCTAATTTAATATACCATTTCGACTGGGTGGAAGGCACAAGGAACCCCTCATTTCTAAATTTGAAAATAAACTTAATTCTATAATATCTGATGAGCCGCACTAACACAATAGCACTCAGTCATTGCTGTCTGATTGATTTCCCATAGCTTTTCGGTTTTGCTCTACAATTTTTTCAAAATAAGATTGAGGTCTCCTTTCAGAGTCTATCTTATTGTCCTCGGAACTTTGGTTATCATTTAATTGTAAGTCCGATCCAATATCCTGTTCATTAAAAGAGAGCCTGTATTCCTCTTCTATTTCAAATTCGGGATGTTTTTCTCTTTCGGAGTATATTTTAAAGTTTTCGGAACGAGAAAATTCTTCGCTTTCTTTACAAGCATTGCTATCAAAAGGACTGTTTTCATCGGCGTCATAATTTTTTATTTCTACAAGACGATGGTCCTGTTCAGTGATCGGTTGATCATTAATAATCATTTGAAGTATTGAGTACCAATATTCAAATTCTCGTTTATATCTGTCATATTCTGCACTGTTCGTATTTAATGCATTGTGCGGCCGGTGATAGAAGCGCAATAAATGAAACGGATAAATCGTATCACTAAATTGCAGTAAAAGTTCCATCGTTTCTACTTTATTATCTTCTGCCGTCTTTGAACCTTCTACGAATTTCAATTGGTTGCGGCCATATTCGGTCATTTTTACGTCATATAGATCTTCATAATCATATTCATAAATAGTATAGGGCATACGGTAATAGGCTTCTGTAATGATGTTGCCATTTTTTCGTTTTGGCGCCCACATATAAATTTTCCTTTTTACATCATCGATTGCAATTCTTGAAAGGAGATCGTATGAAGTATAAGCTTGAGCAAAATCTTTTTTGACGTTGTCAGGCTGAAATGACATAAGGAATTCTTCTTGTTCTTCTTTTCTTCTTGTCTCCATATTATATGCCTTTACCCATAACATAATGGACAAAATGGTTAGGAGAACAAATGCAATAAGGCCATGCCAAAAAGAGATTTTAATAGAAAGGAAAATAAGAAGAGCGACTGCAATCATAACAAGTAAAAAGCCAATTCCAGTTAACCAATTTGTTTTTGTAGATGGCATAGATTTTTACTCCTTCCAATTTCAGTTCGTGCATCGGCAGAACAAATTATGCTTATATGCATCTACGTTATAAGAAATGGAAAGTTTCATGAAAAAAGCATCCTGATGAACAGGATGCTTCAGACTGTAGACAAACACCAGGAATTTTTGGTGTTTGCCTACAGTCTTTTTTCTTTTAAAATAGAAGTAATACTAGAAAAGTTGATTTCCACTGCGGTCGGAC